>JBAUGM010000760.1:0-4477 GCA_049679725.1 Tepidisphaeraceae bacterium | reverse complement strand
GAGCACGTCCGCGCGCTGCAATTCGTTCCCACCATGTCGACCGGTGATCTTGGGCCACTCATCCGACGGCGCCGTCAGCACCTCGATCCCCTGCGACGTGCACAGGATCGTATCCTCCTGCTTCGCCCCGACGATCGACGGGTTCCACGCGAACGGCTGATTCTCCACCACCTTCACCACGCTCCCCGGCGTCGCGAACGCCTCACGTCCGGCGTAGCCCGTCGATCCGCCCTGGTGGTGCAGCTTCCACTGCCCGTCGTGCCCGCGCTCGGCGTACGCTTTCTGAAGGTCCGCGAAGATCTCGCCCAGCGTGCGCCCCGGCCGCGTCGCGAGATTGACGGCGGTGTCGATGTCGCAGATCGCCTGCTGCTTCGACTTGCGCTCGGCCGACATCGGGCCGAAGTGGACGAACCGCGTGACGCACGGGATCAGCCCGCCGGCTTCCGCGCACGTGACGAGCATCGCCGTGCGACGAACCTGCTTCGGCTTGGGGATCGGGTGGCGGAACGATTCGATCTGCTCGTCCACCGCGACAAGCGTGACGACGGGATTGAGACCTGCCGCGTGCACGTAATGGTCGAGTGCGCCCGCGATGTCGTGCCCCGTCATGCCCGGCCTGACCTCGCGGCAAGCCGCCTCGATCGCACGCGACGTCCGCTGCGACGCGTCGCGGTAGCGCTCGACTTCCGCCGGCGTGAACGACCAGCGCAGCTCCGCGAAATCGCCCGGCAGAGGCGCGAGCGAAAGGCCGAACGTCTCCGAATCCGCCGCGATTTTTCGCCCGCCGAGAAGATCGCGCACGGCGTCGCTGGCGGCGCGGCCGTCCCACCAGGGGAAATCGACCGTCTCAATCCCCGTGCCTTGTAGTTCTTCGTGGCGCATCCGCGGCGATTCGATCGTGTTGGCCAGGCACACGCGCTTTCCATCCCGCGTCGCCAGGATGCTGGCAACGCCGACCGGCGAGTTGTTGGCGATGTAGTTGGTCTTGCCGCAGGTGATCCAGGCGAAGTTGTTGCGGTTCGTGAGCAGGACGCCGTCGAGGTTGTGGCGGTCGAGGAAGGCGGCGAGGCGTTGTTGTTTGATTTGCAGTTCCGTGTCGCGCATGAGCAGGGGTCTCCGTAAGAGTCGCACAGTGTAGAGATTCGTTCGCCGCTGTCAGCCACCTTCTCCCTCTCACCGGTACTCCGGGGAGAGGGCGGGGGAGAGGGGCCAGCGGCGCGCGACGTTGAGTCACGATCGACTCGACGACCGGCGCGGATCTGCGGCTCGAACGGTGCTCGACGTCGCGCGCACCTTGCCCCTCTCCCCCGGAGTACCGTGGGAGAGGGAGAACGCACCACGGCACGACGCACAGACCTGGGTCAGTCGCCATCGTGACAACGCCATCCGCGCGGGTTAGATTGCGACCGGATCGTTTTCGAGCAGGAGTGTGTGCATGGGATGGCGAGTGTGGACGGCGATCGGCTCGGCCGTGTTGTGCGTATCGGCCGACGTCGCGCGCGCCGAGGGCGACTCGCTCCAACCCATGCGCCTGTCGGACCAGCCCCTGCGCCTGATGGCGCAATCCGACTACGAAAGCGTCTACGCCCCGCCCGACCCCATCCTCGAAAGCACCGGCGTCAATGAGGGCAGCGTGCGGTTTGACCTGGCGGTCTCGTACCTGAGCGACTACGTCTACCGCGGGATTGAGGAAAGCCAGCGCATCGCCGGCACCCGCGCCGAAGGCGACGTCGTCGGAAGGCCGGACTTCAGTGAAAACGCCGCCAACATCCAGATCGACGCGAAGATGACCTTCGACCTCGGCAAGGCGCCGCACCCGTTCGTCGGGGTGTTCGTCAACACGTTCGACGCCGACCCGGAAAGCCAGTTCCAGGAGATCCGCCCGTTCGTCGGCCTGGAGTGGACGCTCCGCCCGATCATCTTCACGGTCGGCCACAACAGCTACATCTATCCCGACCGCGACCAGATCAACACGACGGAAGTGTTCGGGCAGATCACGGTGGACGACTCGTACTTCTTCCGCACGGACGAGCCCATCCTCTCGCCCTACATTTACGCGGCGTACGACTACGACCTGTACGACGCGACGTACATCGAGATGGGCGTGCAGCACGATTTCGTGCTGGAGGGGACGGGCATCGTGCTCACCGCGCAGGCGAGCGTCGCGTACGTTGACGGGTACGAACTGTTCGCCGAACCGGGCGCCGAGAACGACAGCGGCTTTCAGCACTACCAGTTCGGCCTGATCGGCTCGTATCGCCTCAACCCGCTGCTGAACATTCCCCAGCGCTACGGCGATTGGACGTTCAAGGGCTATTTGTACTACACGGACGGGATCGAAAACGACCTGAGGGCCGACACGCAGGTGTGGGGTGGGGCGGGGATTGGGTTTAGCTACTGACGGTGGGAAGCACGAAATCCTAAGCACGAAATCCGAAACAAGCACCAAATTCAAAGAGGAAAGCTTCAAACGAAGCAAATTTCCGTTTGGAGTTTTCTTTCTTCGTGCTTGAGACTTGTTTCGGATTTCGTGCTTGGGATTTCGTGCTTACTTCTGCTTACTTCTTCGCCATTTCCTGCATCACCCGCGACCGCTGCAGCCGCCGTTGCCGGTCGTCGTAGCTCTTCTGATCGGTGATGTGCTGGGCGGTCGCCTCGGCGAACTCGGCGCGGGCGGACTCGGCGTCGATGCTGCCGGGCTCGACGGCCTCGTTCGTTACGATCGTCAGCCGGTTGTCCTTCATCTGCGCGATGCCGCCCTCGATGAAGAAGACCTTCTTCTGACCGTTCGCCAAGTCGAGTTGGAGGGCGCCCAGGCCGAGCTTGACGAGCAGGGGGGCGCGGTCGGTGAGGATGCCGACCTGGCCATCGTGGGCGGGGACGATCGCCTGCGTGATGCTCTCGTCAAACGCCTGCTGCTCGGGGGTCACGATCACGCACTGGAAGGCCATGGACGCTCCTGATCGCCCGCACAAATCGGGCGCGGCAGTGTAGAAGATGGTCCCAACGACGTCAATTCAGGGGTTGTTGAGCGGATACACGTTGTCTATCGGGATGGACGGGGTATGATGATGGGCCGTTAGACGTCTTCAAACCACCGCGCCGACGGCGCGGTGGTTCGTTTTTCTCAGGTGATGTTTTTTGGCGCGTCTCGGGTCTCTCGGGCGCGACGCGCGGGAGTCCGAGTCATGCAGATCGTCAGCGCGCAGGAAAAGGCCGCCCTCGAGCACAAGCGCGAGGATTTGTACAAGCAGAAGATCGACGTCCAGGAGCGCATCCGCCGCGCCGCGTCGCTCGGGGACTTGTCGGAGAACGCCGAGTATCACTACGCCAAGGAAGAGAACCGCAAGATCGAGCGCGAGCTGGCCGAGTTGGAGATGAAGATCCGGAACCTGGCCGTCGTCTCGACCGAGCACGTGCCGGAGGACCTCGTCTACCTCGGGCACACCGTGAAGCTGCTGGACCTGGACGACGACAGCGAACAGCTCGTTCGCCTGGTCGGCGAGGCCCAACCCCCGTCGGGAAGCGACGAGGTGATGCCCGTCTCCGTGAACAGCCCCATGGGCGAGGCCCTTATGAAGGCGCGCGTCGGTGACACGGTGAAGGTGAAGGCCCCCCGCGGCACCATGGAGTTCAAGATCCTCGAAATCGTCCAGTAACCGAACGAAGAGCGTAACGGCGCTCACGTACAAGCCCACCGCTCAGCGGTGGGCCTTGCGGGGCGCCCCCGGTGCGCGAAGTTGACAGTTTGCGATATCCAACTAGGATTCCCAAGTTTACAAGCCGATCAACAGAACCAATCAACCGAGCGAGTGGAAACGAATATGAGCGAGATGAGCAGCGTCGCGTCCATTAACGAGCGGGCCGCCGACGAATACTTCAAGCGCGGGCTGGACGCGCTGGCACAGGGGCAGCAGGAAAAGGCCGTCGAGTTCTTCGAGCGCGCCCTCAACGAGAACCCCGACCACGAGTCGGCGTGCTTCAACTTGGCGCTGCTGTACGACCGCCGGGCGGAGGACGCCAAGGCGATCGAGCTGTACGAGCGGATCTGCACGAGCCCACCCGTCCACCTCAACGCCCTGATCAACCTCGCGGTCCTCTACGAGGACAACAACCACTACGACGAGGCGCACCGCTGCCTCGACGCGGTGCTCAAGACCAACTCGAACCACGCGCGCGCCCGGCTGTTCATGAAGGACGTCGAGAGCGCCCGCTCGATGTACTACGACGACGACGATCGCCGCGGCGACCGCAAGAACGTCGTCCTCGAGATCCCGATCACCGACTTCGAGCTCTCCGTCCGCAGCCGCAACTGCCTCAAGAAGATGAACATCCGCTCGCTGGGCGACCTGCTGCGCACGACCGAGCAGGAATTGCTCAGCTACAAGAACTTCGGCGAGACGAGCCTCAACGAGATCAAGGCGCTGCTGGCGCAGAAGGGCCTTCGCCTCGGTCAGGCCGCGGAAGACGGCAAGGC
>JBAUGM010000759.1:0-2831 GCA_049679725.1 Tepidisphaeraceae bacterium | reverse complement strand
CAATCTCCCGGCGCGCCGGGACTCCGCCCCAAACGCTCGGGCGAGACGCCCAAGCCACGAAATTGGGAACTCTCGCACCTGCCCTCACGGCCGCGGCTGTTCGATGAGTTGTTCAGCACCGCTGCGGTTCTCGCGTGACGCCGGCGCCGTGGCCGGCGCGGCCAAGTCAAATCGCTCCAGCGGCACGTCCCTGATTTCCATCGGCTGGGCCCAGACGGCCTGGATCTCCGTGTGTCGCTCCGCGTCCCTGGGGTTGGGCTCGAGCGAGAAGTGGACATGCTTCACGTCGGGCGGCAGCGAGTTCAGCCGCGCGCGCAGCTCGTTGTGCGAGGAGAACGACATGCTTCCCGCCCTACCCGTGAGGATCGTGCCGCACTCGACGCTCTGATCGCCCAGCTGCGCGCGGACGCGGTAGCTGACGGGGAGCGAAGGCGTTCCGGCCGTCTTCCAGTGCACCGCCAGCTCGACGCCGCGCGACGCGGGGCGGATCAGCGCCTGTTCCATCGTAAGCGGCGCGGCCTGGAGTGGGTTGGCGGCGTCGTCGGTCACGAGGCGGAGGATCTGCGCGTCCTTCGGCTTGATCGTGATCTTCCGCTTGACCGACCCCTGCCAGCGGGAGACCGGCGTGGGCCACTTGTCCGGCGTGCCGGGCTTGCCGTCGATGCCGCGCAGCGTGGCCTGCTTCGGGACGACGCCCATCTCGTACGTGAGCGTCAGCTCGTGCTCGCCCGGCGGAAGCGCGCCGGCGACGAGGAGGTCGAGTTGGCCGCCGCCCGCGCTGGAGAAGGCCTCGGGCAATGTGATGGCTTCGTTGTGCCGCAGCTTGGGCGTGAGCTTGGTCGAGCCGTCGGCGACGATGCCGCTCAGCCAGTAGCAGCGCTGCAGGTTCGGCAAATCCCAGGACTCGTGCACCATCTCGACGAGGAACGGCTCGCCCTCGCGGGCGCGATCGCGCACCTTCAGCTTCGGGGCGTCGCCGTAATACGCCCGGCAGAGCGCGTCGAGCTGCGCCTGGCTCGCCTTCTTGCCCGACACGGCGGCGGTGATGAACGTATCGCACCAGTGCAGCGACTGGCGATCCTTGCCCGCGGCGCGAGCGGCGTTGAGGTTCTTGACGAGCACCGCGATGGCCGCGTCGACGTCGGCGGTCGTGAGCGTGCCCGCCTTCATGCGCTTCTCCAACTCCTGCCAGTGCCACGGCGCGTTGAGGTTGGCCGGCAGGCTGGCGAGCAGTGCCGACGTCGGCTGGTTCGCGACGCTCATCGGGCCCGCCGGCACCGGCGTCACATACATCCGGCGCATGACGTAGGCCGTCGGGATCGCCAGGATCCACGGCAGCGCGAGCAGCACGAACCCCCACACGATCTGCCTCGGGCGACGCTGCCAGCGCCCGAAGCTGACGCCGCCGAGCGCCGATAGCGCGGCGCCGCACTCGGGGCAATTGCCGACGTCCTGCGACAGGAACTGCACGTTCCGCAGGTCGTAGCTGCACTTGGCGCAGCGCGGCGACGAGAAGATCGGCCTGCCGCGCACACCGAGCGTCAACACGACGATGCCGGCGATCGACAGCGCGAGGATGACGAGCGGGATGACCGAGAAGATCATGCTTCTACCCATGCGGATCTACCCCTTCAGCAGGTGACGCGACGCGCGGATGATAACGGATCGAGCGCGGCGCGCGCTTAGAATGGCACGCAAGTTCTCTACCGTAACGAAGCGCGGTGGCGCGAACGTGGCCGTACCGGGAAGAGGGAGGTAGGTTGGTGCGCGCCTTCGCGTTAACCTGATTCCCGCGTGGACGACTCATCGCAAGCCATCCTTCTGACGCCGCCCGGCGCCGCCGCCATCGCGGTGGTGCGGGTCGTCGGGCCGCGCGTGGCGGGGTTTCTCGCGGACCACTTCTCGCGCGCGGTGAAAGCTGGGCGATGCGTGCACGGGGAACTGCGCGACACGGGCGGGGCGGTGCTGGACGATCCGGTGGTCGTGGTCGCCGGTGACGGAACGACGGCCGACATCAACCTGCACGGCGGGCCGTGGGTGGTGACGTCAGTGATGGAACTGCTTCGACGCGAGGGGTTCGAGATCGTTGAGAGCGTCGAGGGGTTGCTGCCCGATCGCGCGGTGGACGGTGACGACGAGATCTGGCGCGAGGTCATGACCCACCTGCCGCAGGCGCGGACGGAGCAGGCGTTGCGGGTGCTGCTGGCGCAGCCGCAGGCGTGGGAGTCGCTGCCGCGCGACGTGACGGGGATGCTCGCGGACCGGAGCTTGTGGTGGATGTTGCACCCGCCGCGCGTCGCGATCGTGGGGTTGCCGAACGTGGGGAAGTCGACGCTGGCGAACCAGCTGTTCGCGCAGGAGCGGTCGATCACGGCCGACCTTCCGGGGACCACGCGCGACTGGGTGGGGGAGATGGCGAACCTCGACGGGCTGGCGGTGATGCTGGTGGACACGCCGGGGATGCGGGAGACGAGCGATGAGATCGAGCGCGTCGCGATCGAGCGCAGCGGGGCGGAGGTGAAGCGCGCGGACCTTGTCGTCGTCGTGCTCGACGCGTCAGCGCTGGACACGCCCGAGCAGCGTCGACTGATCGAGGCTTACCCCGATGCCATCCACGTCCTGAACAAGTTCGACGTCGTCGCTGACGAAATGACGGCTGACGGAATTCGCACGGTCGCGACGAGCGGCGCGGGCGTGGACGAATTGCGGATCGCGATCAGGAGGCGGTTCGGCTGCGAGTCGTTCGACGAGAATCGCCCGCGGTGGTGGACAAAGCGGCAACGGGAATCGCTTCTGGTTCCCTCTCCTCGTACTCGGGGAGAGGGTTAGGG
>JBAUGM010000758.1:0-1884 GCA_049679725.1 Tepidisphaeraceae bacterium | reverse complement strand
GCGATGTCGTTGGCGCTGTTCACGCGGCGCAGCGGGTCGCCGTCGACGCTGGCGCTGATGTCCTCGCGCAGCAGCGGATCACCCACGTCGCGCTCCCACCCCAGCGCGAGCGGGCGGTCCGTGTCGGCGATCGTCAGCTGATACAGCAGCACGCCCAGCGCATAGATGTCGCCCTGCATCGTGAAGGGCCGGCCGGCGAGCGACTCGGGTGGGACGTAGATGCGCGTGCCGCCGCTGCGGCTGGTGTCGAGACTGGGCATCGCCGTGAAGCCGGCTTCGGTGATCTGTCGCGCGGCGAGCTGCCCGCGGTCGGTCAGCAGCCCGATGCCGAAGTCGCTGAGCTGTGCCCGCGGCGATCCATCGGGCTCCGTGTGGATCAGGATGTTGTTCGGCTTGATGTCCTTGTGCAGCACGCCGACCGAGTGTGCCGCGGCGACGGCGTCGCACACCTGCGCGACGAGGTCGAGCCGGTCGGCGAGCGGCACACTGGCAAGCCCGCCGCGCGCGTTCGCCCAGTCGATCAGGTTCCCGTCCGGCGCGAACTCGCTCACGAGGAAGTAAGGCGGGCGGTCGAGACAGACATCGAAGAGTTTGGCGATGTCGCGCCGCTCGCCCAGCGCGTCACGGAGCAATCGGAAGAGCGTGAGCTCGCGCTTGAAGCTCTCGAGCCGTTCCGCGTCGAAGCAGAACTTGAACACGCGCTGTTGCCTGAGCATCTGGTGGTGCGCCAGCCACACCTCGCCGAACGTCCCCTCGCCGAGCTTGCGCTCCAGCACCCACGACGGCATCTGCGGCACGGTCAGCCCGGCCGCGGGGCGCCAGCCGAGGATCTCTTCCTTGGTTTCGGACGTCGAGCGATGCGCCTTCTCGCGGTCGCGCGGCGGGGTGAGCGGGGCGATGCCGTCGCCGCCCACCTCGAACACCTGCACGGGCTCGGCATTGCCGTGGAAGACGTAGTCGCCGTGCGCCATCCACCGCAGGGCGCGGCGCTGCGTCTCGCCGTTGGTGGACGGATACTCGCTGACGAACTGCCGCGCCTCGTCGAACGCCGCCCGCGTCAGCAGGATCTGCCCGCCGCGCGCCAGCGACATCACGCGCGCCGCCAGGTCGGCGGCCATGCCCACGACCTTGGGCGGACCGCCCGCGCTTTGCGCGATGTGGGCGAGCTCCCCCAGGTGGATCCCGATGCGCGTCTTGAGCGGCTCCGCGCCCCACGGCTCGCGGTGCATCGCGTCCTGGAACCGCAGGGCGAAGCGGACCGCTTCCCCCACCGTGCGGAACGCCGCGAAGAATCCGTCCCCCGTGTCCTGCAACACCTCCGCCGACGGGTACTCGCCGAGCAGTTGGCGGAACAGCTCGTCGTGCCGCCCGAGGAGCTTGGCATAGGCCATGACGCCCAGGCGCGTCTTCAGCTCCGACGAGCCGACGACGTCGGAGAACAGGAGCACCGCCAGCCTCGATGTCTGCGCCCCGTCTGACATGAGGAGTCGATTATGATCGCGCCCCGTGCCGCCCACAATCCAATTTCGCTTCCGACGGGCGATGCCGCTTGCGTTGCGCGGGCTTCGCGCCGATCATGCGGGCTGTCGGGGGTGACCCTGACGCGCGCGTGCGCAGACGCAACGGAGCGAGACACGCGCGCCGCGCTCACATCATGGAGTGATCCGCCCGTGCCTTCCAACATCTCCAAGACGCGCCTCCGCAAGGCGTTTGACGAGGGCCGCCGATCGGCAGCGTCCGAGGCGGCGCAGAACCCGTACGACAACGCGAAGCTGAAGAAGCTGTGGGACGAAGGCCGCGCGCAGCAGCGCGCCGGCACGCTCAAGACCCCGATCCCGGCGCTGGAGCCCGGCGAGACGCGCGCGACGCGCGCCGTACAGAACC
>JBAUGM010000757.1:0-2477 GCA_049679725.1 Tepidisphaeraceae bacterium | reverse complement strand
TGCGTCGCCTCTTTGCTGGCGGAAGAAGGCGACGCAGGCGTCGCAACTACAGAAGCGAGATACCCGGCGATCAACGCGTCATACTCCGCCGTGTGCTGGAACGCGCGCTGGGCCTGCTTCAGCCGGTGCTTGCCGCACGAGCTCCCGCCGTGCTCGCGCAGGTCGCCGAGGACTTTTTCGTACCGCTGCGGCGAGGTCACGACGAGCACGAACCGGTGGTTCTTCGCCGCCGAGCGGATCATGCTCGGGCCGCCGATGTCGATGTTTTCGATCGCCTCTTCGAACCTGACGCCGGGCCGCTCGATCGTCTGGCGGAAGGGGTAGAGGTTGATGCAGACGAGGTCGATCGGGCGGATGTCGTGGGCGGCCATCGACGCGACGTGCTCAGCATTGTCGCGCAGGGCGAGCAGCCCGCCGTGGATCTTGGGGTGAAGGGTTTTCACCCGGCCGTCCATCATTTCGGGAAAGCCGGTGACTTCGGAGACGTCGGTGACGGGAAGCTTGCCCGTTTCGCGCAGGAATTTCGCCGTCCCACCCGTGCTGATCAACTCGATCCCGAACTCCTCATGCAAGGCCTTGGCAAATTCGAGCAGACCGGCCTTGTCGGAGACGGAGAGCAGCGCGCGTTTGATCGGGACGAGGTCGGGCATGGAAAGGCAAAAGTAAAAAGTAAAAAGGCAAAAAGAAAGGAGCAGAGGCAGAAGTTAGCCGCAGATAAACGCAGATGAACGCGGATCAGTCAAAAGAGGTCGATTCCCCTCTTCTCTCCTATCTGCGTTTATCTGCGTTCATCCGCGGCTAAATCACTCTTCTATTTCGCCAGCGCCACCGGCTCGAGCTTCGTCTCGTTGAGGACAATCTCCCCCACCGTGCCCGCGCCGAGCACCGGCTTGATCGCGTAGACCGTGCCGTTGGTGCGGGCGGCGAAGATCGTCACGTCGTTGGGGTTGGCGACGAAGACGTCGAACCCTTTGCCACGGCTGGTGAACAGCACCTTGCCGCTGGCGCGGTCGACGGCCTGGATCTTGCCGTCGCGGGTCGCGAGGTAGGTGTGCTTCTCGTCCTCCGAGAGGAACCGCCGCGCGTCCTTCGAAACCCAGCGCTCCGTGCGGTTGAACAGCCCCTTGCCCTTGTCCAGCGCGACCAGCCCGCGGTCGGGAACGTTGATGTAGACGGTGGAGGCGGCTACGTGCGGCGCGTCGACGAGCGGCTTGCCGCCGTGGTACTGCCAGTTGATCTTCCCCGTCGCGCGGTCGAGGCAATAGAGCTTGCTGTCGGTGGAGGCGGCGTAGACGCCGGTTTCGTCGGCCTTGACGTCGGCGACGATGCGCCCGTTGGTGACGAACACGCCGCCCTTGAGCGGCCAGACAGGCGAGCGGTCAGGGGTGACGGCGTAGACGCGGCCGTCCTCGCCACCCACGTAGATGACGTTGTTGAAGATCGCCGGCTTGGCGGAGACACCGCCCTCGGTGAGCAGCTCCCAGCGGGTGTTGGCGTAGGGGCGCGCGACGTCGATCGCCGCGAGGCGCCCGCCGCCGGGGTAGTCGAGGCCGACGAAGACCATGTTCTCGTGGCCCGCCGCGGGGCTGCGCGTCGAGTAGTCGAGCGGGAAGCGGCGTTCGAAGCGCCCGTTGTCCTTGTAGATCTCCATCGTCGTCGCGGTCGGGAAGACGATGCGTTCCTTCAGCTCGACCGGCGGGCGCAGCACGCCGCCGCTCGCCTTCACCGGCGCGACGAACTGCAATTCGCCGCCGCCGCGGTTGAACCGGTAGGCGACGTCGCCGCGCGTGTAGGCGTAGAGCGAGCTGTCGCGCAGGTGCAGCTCAGTGATGCGGTCGTTCTTCAGGTCGAGCGGGGCGCTCCACTGCTTGACGAAGCTGTTGGGCGGGACGGGGCCGATCGTCGGCTTGGGCTCGGGCTCGGGCTTGGACGCGCATCCGCCGGCCAGCGCCGAGAGAATGACGGCGGCGGCGACGAACACGGCCACGAGTTGCTTTGTCACGGGTGCTCCTGCCTGTGGGGGGCTTCGCCAAAGGGCACGCGGCGCAGAACCTCGCTCTGGCGCGCGGACGAACGAACGAATCACACACGAACTCCGCGCGCGTGCCGTCGCGCGGGCGGGCGGAAGGATAGCAAGCAGGTGCATTTAGCGTCAAACCTCGGGTTGGATGGAGACAGCGTGACGACGTCCGAGAATGTCGAACGACTGGGACACGTCATCCCGAGGGAGCCTTGGCGACCGAGGGATCTCGGGTCCGAGAAGTGCTCGTGATCCCGAGATTCCTCAGTCGCCAAGGCTCCTTCGGAATGACCTGCGCCGTGGGCGGCGATTGCCAGGCGCGCGTTCCATGATGTTGTCGAAAATAATGCCCCGCCCCCCGCGTTGTACGATCGACGCGCCGCGCGAATCACGGCGAGAGGAGCGAGCGAAATGCTTCCGCGAATGACGACCTGGACAGGTTGGATGATCTCGGGGG
>JBAUGM010000756.1:0-4429 GCA_049679725.1 Tepidisphaeraceae bacterium | reverse complement strand
CGTTGCCGTTCCCCGATTGCGCGTATGCCCGGCGGTCCGGATCGCCGCGCCCGTTGCCACCGTGCCCGTTTCCACCCGGAGGCCCGCCACTTCCGTTGTGGTCGTCTTCATCCTCATGGTTGTGAGCGTGATCGGTTGCGCGCGCCGCAACGCCCGCGCGATCGCGAGGCGACAGCGGCTGCGGCGCGCCGGGGGCGCCGTCGATCCGCTCGAAGCCCGTGGTCGCGTAGGTATAGACCGAGAACAGCGGCTTGGGCGCGCGGGCGGCAAGCAACTGATCCAGATCCGCCGCGACGTGCCACGCCCCCGCGTTGCCCGTGTCGGGCAGGAGCAGGCACACGTGGTCGTCGTCGAACCAGCCGACTTCGTCGGTCGCCCGAGCGCGGCTCAGAATGATCGCGGCGAGCCGCTGCGTCGAGAGCGCGGCACGGCGCGTGCGCCTGGCACGGAACAGGATGAGAGAAAACTCCACGCCCGTGCGCAGCGTCCGCGCCCGTTCCCGATCGATCAACCGTCTAACGCTCGCAGCATCCTTCAACGGCGCGGCACGCCGCGCAAGCAATTCACGGCCACTTTCGAGCATCCGTATGATCACGGATACATCTCCTTCCCCGAACTATTTCCCACCGCCGGCCCCTCTTTCGGCGCAGCGGCGCATTCCTTGAACATTCCTCCGTTGAAACTTCCGCTCTCGTCAAAACGAAGGCCGGTCGACTGGCCCGAATCGGAGACAACGAAACGTCCAAACGGATCTGCGAAGTGCTACCTCATAGAAACGCCCTGAGATATGAAGCCCTCGCTTCCTTCGCCTTTACTCGTCCACCTGCAACTGCCGTGCCGCGGAACCTGATGGCGCGCCCTCGTGCGTGCCACCGCTCCCGTTGCCGTACGCGTGCCCGTTTCCAACACTGTTCTCACCCTTCCCGTTCCCGTTCCCGTGCCCGTTGCTGTTCCCACTGCTGCTGCCATTCCCGTTCCACCCGTTTCGCATCCACGGTTCGTCGTGGCCGTAGTAGGTGGCGCCGCTGGGGAAGACGTCGTTCAGCGGGTTCTTGGCGACGTTGACGATCACGCCGAACAGCCGCGCCCCGACGCCGCTGAGCCCGTGAAGCGCGTGCAGCGCCTGCTTGCGCGTCGTCTTCTCCGCGCGCACGACCAGCAGCGTGACGTCCGCCCGCGCCGCCAGGGTTCGCGCATCGGCGACCAGCCCGGCGGGCGGGGAGTCGAGCACGATCCGGTCGTAGCGGTGCGTCAGATCCTCCATCAGGTCCGCGAACGCTTCGCCGTTGATGATCTCCGTCGCGCTGGTGGGAACGGTGCCGCAGGGGAGGATGTCCAGCCCGTTGATGCCCGACGGCGCGATCGCCTCGGCCAGCGTCGCCTGGCCGGCGAGGACGTCCGTCAGCCCGCGCGCGTCGTCACCCAGATTGAAGATCGTGTGCTGCACCGGCTTGCGGAAATCCGCGTCGATCAGCAGGACGCGCTCGCCGGCCTCGCTCATCGCCCAGGCCAGCCCGCTGCTCACCGTGCTCTTGCCTTCCTTCGCCGCGGCGGAGGTGACGAGGATGCTGCGGGCGCTGGCGCGCGGGAGGCCGAACGAAATCGACGCGCGGATCATGCGGTGCGCCTCGGCCACGTCGGACAGCGGGTTTCGCTGGACGCCCGGGCGGACGGTCATCTCTTCCTGACGCAGCCGCCGCGGGATGTACGGGATGGCGCCGAGCACCGGCAGGTCCAGCAGAGCGACGATCTCGGGCAGCGACATCATGCGCTGCTCCATCCGGCTCCGCAGCAGCGCCAGCCCCGAGCCGCAGAACAGCCCCATCGCCAGCGCCGCCGCCAGCACGCGCGCGGCCGCGGGACGCACGGGCGACTTCGACGCCTCGGCGTTCTCCAGCACCCGGATGTTCATCGCCGGCGCCTGCTGGATCGTCGTCAACTCGTTGATGCGGGAATCGAGCAGCTCGTTGTAGTGCTCCGCCTGCTTCAGCGCGGCGTCCATCGCGGCGAACTCGGCCGTGCGCGAGTTCAGGTCCTGCGCCCGCTGCTCCTGCTCGGTGTACTGCGATCGGATGGCGGACTCGTTGTCCTGCGCCATCTCAAGCTTGCGAGCGCTCATGGCCAGGTAGGCCTGGACCATCTTCTGCTCTTCCTGCGCCATCTTCGCGTTGACTTCCGCGAGCATGTTGCGGGCGCCTTGGACGATCGGGTGGTTTCCGGCGTTGGGGCTCGTCGCCAGCCGAAACTCCAACCCCACGGCGGATTCGCGCAAGCGCTGGTACATCGCGTCGATGTCGCGCATCTCGCCCTTCGCCTGAAGCGCCTGGAGCCACTCTCCGCGTCCCTTCGCGTCGCCGTCCATCGCGGCGCGGGCAGCCTTGTAATCCGCCGCGGCGCGGATCGTCTGGAGCTGCGCATCCGTCAGCTCTTCCGAAAGCCGGCCCAGTCGCTGCGTGATGATGTTGCCCTTGTTGTCGGCGAACGAGAGCATCCCGTTCGCCTGCTTGAAGGCCACGATCGCCTGATTTTTCTGCTTCAGATCGGTCTCGCGCTCCTTCTTTTCGGCCTGAAGGACGTTCAATACGTCCGACGCGGTCGAGCGGCGCTGCGCCGACTGGAAGCGCACGTACGCCTGCACGATCGCGTTCACCAGCGCGCTTGCCTCTTGCGGGTACGGCCCCTCGAGCGAGCACGCGATCAGGTCGTCCTTCAGCCCCAGCTCGGCGGTCAGGTTGGACTTGAGGTACGCGACCGGGTCATTCACCCCGGCCAGGCTCTTGAACGACTTGACGTCAACCGACTCGATCGCGGCGGCGGCGATCGGCGTCGACTTCAGCATCGCGCACTGCGTCTGCAAATAGTTCTTCGAGCTGTTGACCGCCTGCTCGGCGTCGCTGTTGAGGATCGCCGGCCCTTCGCGCTCGACGAGGATGCGTGCCGTGCTCGAGTAAATCGGAGTCGCCCATACCACGTATGCGGCGGCGCCCAGGACGAAGAACGCGGCGACGCACACCACCATCCAGCGCGCGTCCCACACCGTTTCGAGGACGCTCTTGGCCGGCCGATCAGGCCGCCGTCCCCGCGCGCCATCGCGGTGGGCTCCATGAGCAGCCAGTTCGCGCATACCGGAGGGTCGCACGAGCGCCCGGCGCGCATCGGGACCGCGGGTCGCCAGGTTCTGCGCCTTCGGGTCAACGGGGGGGTTATTCACGGGATCTACAGCCATAAGAAACCCACTGCACACACGCGTCGCCGGGAGATTTCGAGTCGCGCGTCGAGTATTCGTCGCCTGATCGCGCAGCCCCCACGAAACGACCTGACTGGTCGCCCGCTCGGCAAATCTGCCCGCATTTCAGCCGGCAGATTCAGGCGCGCGGGATCCCCCGTCGCGCTTGGCATTGCCTAGCTTGCGTGATCGATTCTCGATTCCAATAGAACTCGCGACGCCCTGGTCGTCGCCGCTGTTCGGATGTGCGCCTTCCTTACCTTCACTTCTCCGCGGCTACCCACTAGACGCGGACGCTATAACGAACGTGTCTATAGCAAATCACTGACATCAGCATAAACCCATCGTCTCCTGCTTTCAACATTAATTTCCAATATCTTCGTAAGATGGGACACCGTTCGGGTCTGTACCGACTCGCCCCTCACCGCAGTCGCCCAACTTCGCAAGCTCAGCCATACTATCAACGTCGCCGCGACGGTCGGCGTATAGAGGGCGTATAGAGAACGTCATGCGCAAACCGCTCCTGCTCTGGACTGTCATTTCCTGCGCCATCGCCTTGGCCGCGACGGCCGCGCGCGGCGATTCGGCGCCGGCGACCGCGCCCGTCAACGACTTCCAGGCCAAGGTGACGCCCCTGCTCGAGCGGTACTGTTACGAGTGCCACGGCGACGGCTCCGATGCCGGTGACCTGGAGATGGATCAGTACAAGACGCTCGACGCGGTGCGCGGCGACGTGAAGACCTGGCAAAAGGTCATCCAGTACGCCCGGACGCAAACGATGCCGCCCCCCAAGGCGGACCAGCCGACGCAAGAGGAGCGCGACCTGCTCGTCCAGACGCTGCACCGCGAGCTCTACCAGATCGATCCGGCGAACCCCGACCCCGGTCGCGTCACGATCCGCCGGCTGAATCGCGCGGAGTATCGCAACACGATCCGCGATCTCATCGGCGTCTCGTTCGACCCGACCATCGACTTCCCGCAGGATGACACCGGCTACGGCTTCGACAACATCGCCGACGTGCTCACGCTCCCGCCGATGCTGATGGAGAAGTACCTCGCAGCCACGGAGCGAATCCTGGACGAGGCCGTGCCGAGTGATCGCATGGAGCACCGCGAGCGGATCGTGTCGGCGACGGACGCGCGGGCGAATTTCGACCGCGCCGCTCAGGCGGCGCCGGACGGATGGGTCGCGCTCTCCAGCGC
>JBAUGM010000755.1:0-2729 GCA_049679725.1 Tepidisphaeraceae bacterium | reverse complement strand
CCCAGACGCGCCCCGCAAGAGGGGCCGCTAAACCAGGGACGAACGGGTGGGTCACGTGTCCGCGCGAGCTCTTCGCCGGGCCCGCGAGGAGATGGCACGTCCGCGCGGGAACTTTCGACGTGGTGCGGCTTCCAATCTGATCGAACCCCATACGACGAGGTGCCCGATGACGCGCCGCCACCTGTTCGCACCGGCCTGCCTGGCCTTGCTGCTCCTGCTCCCGACCCTCGCCCGGGCCGATGGGCTCATCATCATCGACCGCACGCCCCACCCGGTCCCGGGCCACTTCCCGTTCGCACCGATGGAGGTCGTTTACCACCGCGTACAGGTGACGATCGACGACCAGGTCGCGACGACCAGCGTCGACCAGGAGTTCCGTAACAGCTCCGGCGCCCGGCTCGAGGGGTTCTACATGTTCCCCCTCCCCGACGGCGCGGCGATCGACAAGTTCTCCATGGACATCGACGGCAAGGAGATGGACGCCGAGCTGTTGCCCGCCGACAAGGCGCGGTCGATCTACGAAGACATCGTCCGCCGGCACAATGACCCCGCCCTGCTCGAGTACATCGGCAAGGGCGCATTCCGCGTGCGGATCTTCCCGATCGAGCCGAACTCGACCAAGCGCGTGCGGCTCAAGTACACGCAGCTACTCAAGAGCGACTCGGGCCTGGTCGAGTACGTCTATCCCCTCAACACGGAGAAGTTCAGCGCGCGGCCGCTGAAGGACGTGTCGGTGAAGGTGGACCTGAACTGTCGGCGCGCGATCAAGAGCGTCTACAGCCCGAGCCACAACGTCGAAGTCCGCCGCGATGGCGACCGCCGGGCGACCATCGGCTACGAGGAGCGAAACGCCCGTCCCGACACCGATTTCAAGCTGATCTTCTCGCGCACGGATGATCCGGTCGGCATCGACCTGCTCACGTATCGCTGCTCGCCCGATGAGGGCTACTTCCTGCTGCTCGCCTCGCCCGGAATGGACGCGCGGGCGTCGCAGCTTCAGCAACGCGACGTCTGCTTCGTCCTCGACACCAGCGGCTCGATGGCCGGGCCGAAGATGGAGCAGGCGAAGAAGGCGATCACCTTCTGCCTCGCGAATCTCAACGCTGGCGACCGATTCGAGATCGTCCGGTTCTCCACCGAAGCCGAGCCGCTGTTCAACGGGCTGAAGGACGCGAGCAAGGCGAACGTCGATCGTGCGCAGGAGTTTGTGCGGTCGCTCAAACCGATCGGGGGCACCGCGATCGCCGACGCGCTGGACGCGGCCATTCGTCTTTCTCGTGGCACGGGTTTGCAACCCGTGCGCGACGACGAAGTCGAACACATTTCGCACGGGTTGAAAACCCGTGCCACGGAAGAGCGGCCGTACGTCATCATCTTCCTCACCGACGGTCAGCCGACGATCGGCGAGACGAAGGAAGACCCGATCGTCGACCGCGTGAAGCGGCTCGGGCCCAACGTGAAAGTGTTCTCCTTCGGCATCGGCACCGATGTCAACACGCACCTGCTCGATCGCATCGCCAACGAGACGCGCGCGTTCAGCCAGTACGTGCTGCCGACGGAAGACATCGAGGTAAAACTCAGCAGCTTCTACGGCAAGATCGCCTCGCCCGTGCTGACGAACGTGCGCATCGAGGAGGCCGACCGCGCGAATCCTGGCATCCACATCCGCCAGGTCTTCCCGCCGCAACTGCCCGATCTGTACAAGGGCGACACGCTGATGGTCTTCGGCCGATACTCCGGCTCGGGGCGGGCGAGGATGTTCCTCACCGGTACGTGCAACGGCCAGGAGAAGCGCTTCAGCGCCGACGTGAACTTCACCGACAGCGATCGCACGCACAGCTTCATCCCGCGCCTTTGGGCGACGCGGCGCGTCGGGTGGCTGCTGGACGAGATCCGCATGCGCGGCGAATCGAAGGAGTTGAAGGACGAGGTGGTACGCCTCGCGCGCGAGCACGGGATCGTCACGCCGTACACCGCGTACCTGATCCTGGAAGACGAAGCGCGGCGCGGGGTGCCAATGGCGCAGCGGTCGTTCCGCGAGTTGGAGTCGGATGACCTCGTCCGGCAGCAGGCGAAGGCCCAGTACGACTCGGCCCGCGTTGACTCGCCCGCGCTCGAGCGCGCCGGCGAACGCGCGGTCGCAAACTCCGCGGGGGTGCAGGCGCTCAAGGACGGCGCCAACGAGCAACAGATGCAACTTGGCGCGGCGCTGGACAAGAAGGTCCTGGCCGGCGCGACGGCGGCAACGTCGCCGGGCGACGCTGGCTACAAGATGCAGCGGCAGAACTACGCGCAGCAGGTTCGCGTCGCCCGCGGGAAGGCGTTCTACCAGAACGGCAACACCTGGAGCGACGCCGACGTCGCCGCGCGCAAGGACCTGAAGAACAAGCAGGTCGCGTTCAACAGCGAGGAGTATTTCGCGCTGATCCGCTCACATCCGGACGCCGCGGGCTGGTTGGCGTTGGGGAACGAGGTCGACGTGGTGATCGGGGAGACGCTGTATCAGATTCGGTGACCCCTCTGGTCCCCTCTCCCTGGTGTGAGTGCGCCCGAGAGGGCATCGCCTCGCAAGCGAGGCGGCTAAATGATCGTGATGCTATAGTGCTAGTGCTCCGTCGCCACTAGATTTTCGAGTTGGGGGTGTATGAATGCCGATCTTCCGTGAAGCCGGCGTGGTGCCGGTGGTCACGGAGGACCGTAATGAACAAGAAGTATATTGTGCGGCTGGA
>JBAUGM010000754.1:0-4759 GCA_049679725.1 Tepidisphaeraceae bacterium | reverse complement strand
TTGTTTGACGGTGCAGCGGAGAACCCGCCGCAAGCGGCGGCTCTTCACGGGGGGACACGGGGACGCACTTCCGCACGGGGGAAAACAAGAGGGCCCGCCGGATGGCGGGCCCTCTCGTGATTCAGTACGCACGGGTCAGCAACAACTCGTGCGCCTTGTGTCTGTGCGACGCGTGTCGCGAGCAACGGTGCTTAGCCGTTGGTCGAGAACGAGTCGGTGGGCATCAGGACGCTGTCGTTCGCGTCGCGTGAGCCCTTGAGCGACGCATCCCACGGAGTGGCGCTGCCACCCGCAATACCGTTGCTGCGGGTGTAGATGTTGTCGCGTTGCACGCCCACGAACGGGTTCTGGAGGAACTCGACGTGGCCGTCACCGAACAACACGTTCTGGCCGTCGCCATCGTGGTTGTTGGAGTTGCCGAGCTTCATGTCCTTGGCCGACGAGGTGTTCGTCGGGGCGAGGACGTTGTCGTCGGTGCCGGTGGTGCCGGGGTTGATGTCGGAACCAACGGCGAACTCCGCGCTGATGCTGTTGTTCAGCTTGAAGCCCGCGCCGATCGCGTTCGCGTCCGGGTACGGGTCCTGGTAGCTGTACGACAGGTTCTTCAGCAGGTCGCTGAAATTGATGCGGTTGATGGCCGCGTTCGTGCCACCGCCGTAGCTGTCCTTCTCAGCATTGCTGCTGGGGCAGGTGAAGACTTCGGAAGTGATGTCCTGCGTGCGGAGCAGGAGGAACAGGGCCTGGGGGACGTTGTTGGTCACGTCCTCGTGAAAGGCGGTAGTGAACGGATCCTGATCCACTGCGGCGGCGGTGGGAGGCGCTCCAGGCGAGTAGACGCTGGTGTGGGCGTGGGTCACACCGGCCGCGAGGGGGGTCGACGCCTTGGTTCGCGGGTAGGCGCCCCTGTTCTCGTTGCTGTAGAGCAGGATGGCCAGCCCGATCTGCTTCAAGTTGCTTGCGCACTTGACGCGATTGGCCGTTTCACGGGCCCGGTTCAACGACGGCAGCAGGATCGAGATCAGCAGCGCGATGATGCCGATGACGACCAGCAGTTCGACGAGGGTGAAACCCTTCGTGCGATGAAGACGCTTCATGTAGAAGCTCCTTTCATGATGCGTCGCGTCACTTGACCTGCCGGCGGATCGACGATTCGGATATTAGAGATGATGGCCGGTTCAGCACCTGGGAAGGGGCTGTTCGTCGATCGCGTCTTTCGGTCTTGTTCTGCGACATTCCATTTTCACCCGGCGACCGCCGCCGGAGTGTTGATGGTTCAGAGTTGATGCCCCGGGGTGGAATATTGGCCCGGGTTCATGTGTTGTCAAAATGTAGGGTACCTCTGCGCTGGCAACCTAGTCAAGATTTTTCCGCTATTTCAACGCGCTGTTCCGTCCCGTAATCTCCGTCACATTTCTGCTGCCGACCGGTTTTGGCCCCTCGCCGGGCTCACGACCGATTCCATCCACTACGTCGGCGGCGCGTCGGGGGTCGGCGGTTCCAAACCACGCTTGACTTTCGAACGCAGGCGCTCGACCACGAGATCGGGCAACAGCCCGCCCAAAGCCCCTATATCCCCGCCCAGCGACACGACTTGGCGGATCAAGCTGCTGCTTGTCAGAGCGTACTGGTCGCCCGTCATGATGAACACCGTCTCCACGCCGCCCACGGCACGGTTGGCCAACGCGAGCTGGAATTCATAGCGGAGGTCGGAGACGTCGCGGATGCCACGCAAGATGGCGTGGGCGCCGACCTTTCGCGCGAAATCGACGGTTAGACCGGAGTATTTCTCGACCCTCACTCCCCTGGTGTCGCGCAACAGCTCCGACACCATCTCCAGCCGCTCGTCGAGCGTGAACATCTCGCGCTTTTCCGGGTTGATGCCGACGGCGACGACTAACTCGTCGAACAGCTTCACCCCCCGCGCGATGACGTCGAGGTGGCCGTTGGTGATGGGATCGAATTGCCCGGGGAAGAGAGCCCGCTTCATTGGCGACAAGGTAATGGGAGGCAAGGCAAAAGGAAAAAGGCAAAAGGAAAAAGTGACGGCCAAGGGAGTGCTGCGCTCGCGGATCGCTGCTATCACTTTTGCCTTTTTCCTTTTTCCTTTTACCTTCCCCTGCGTGCTCGATACACGTACTTCCCCCAGCGGCGTGGTGTACTACGGCTCCCGATTGCTCGACGCCGTCGGCGTCCCGCACGCGTTCAGCACGCGCCTCGGCGGCGTCAGCCCGGCGCCGTTCGATTCGCTCAACCTCGGTAACCCCAGCGGCTGTGACACGATCGACGACGGCGAGCGCATCGAGCGCAACTACGCGTTGCTCCAGGACGCGATCGGCTGCGGCGGCATGCCGCGCTGCCGGCTGCACCAGGTACACGGCGCGGTCGTCCATTCGGTGCGCGCGGGCGAGCTGTTCGAGAGCGGGATGAAGGGCGACGCGATGACAAGCGACGACCCGGATCGGGTGATCGCCGTGCGCGTCGCGGACTGCGTGCCGATCCTGGTAGCGTCGCGGGACGGGCGGTTCGTCGCCGCCGTTCACGCAGGGTGGCGCGGCGTGGTCGCGAACGTCGTCGCGGGGACGGTGAAACAGCTTCGAGATCGCAGCGGATCGTCACCCGCGTCGCTCGTCGCAGCGATCGGGCCGTGCATCGGGTTCGACGCGTTCGAAGTGGGAAGCGAGGTGGTGGCGGAGTTCGAGCGCGTCTTCGGCTCAGCGGCGCCGATCCGTCGCACGGATGACGGGAAGGGTCGCATCGACCTGCGCGCCGCGGTGATGCTTCAAATTCTCGGCGCCGAACTACTGGAAGATCAGATCGACACGACGGACCGGTGCACGTGGCGCGACGCGAACGAGTTCTACTCGCATCGAAGGGATCGGGGGATCACGGGACGGATGGCGACACTGATCGCGCCCATGAGACATGGGTCACTGAAGTGACCATGCCGCTTGCCGCTTTAGCGGCGTGAGGCAAAGCGGAGGGCTTCCGGGCGTCCCGGGACGATCTTGAACAACCGTTCCATGCAGCAGGTTTCGAAAATCCGCATCAGCCGGTCGGACATCCCGCACAGCACGAGCGTGCCCTGCGCCTGCCGCACGACTTGTCGAATGTTCACCATCAACCCGAGCACGGCCGAGCCCATGTAGGCGACATCGGAGAGGTCCAGCACCCAGCCGGCGCCCGGTTCGCCGCGCAGCGCCTCGAGGACCGACTCGTTCAGGCGGTCGAACTCCGAGCTGTCGATCGACGTCGGAAGGGAGAGCTCGAGGACCTTGACGGGCCCCTCGACGGTCAGGCGGAACAGATCTGTCGTCATGCGGGTACCGAACAAATCATCGGACGGCGAGCGTGTCGCCCTCAAAGGTAATCCCAAGCGGCTCAATCTCAACCGCTTTTCGCCCCCCGAGCTTCTCGACCGACCCCCCGACCCATGCCTTATGTCCGGTCTGTAACGCCAATGCGATGCACCGCGGGACGTCGGCCGGGCTGATGTACACGGCGAAGCCCGCGCCCATGTTGAACGTGGCGTACATCTCCCGCACGTCCACCGGGCCGGACTTCTGAAGAAAATCGAACACCGTGGGCGCCTCGGGCCCGAGATTCTTCATGCGGTAGACGAACGGCTCGTCGAGCCGCATCAACTTGCGCCACCCGTGACCGGTGATGTGGGCGGCGTAGCGGAGCTTCACGCCGTGGTTTTGACACGCGGCGACGAAGCGGACGTAGATGGCGGATGCGTCGAGCAACCCTTCGCCGTACGTCCGGCCGTCGTCCATTTTCGTGAGGTAGCCCTCGGGCAGTTGCTCGGCGATCTTGCGGCAGAGAGTCAGGCCGTTGGTCTGCACGCCGGTGCTCGAGAGCAGCACGATCGCGTCGCCGTCGCGGACGTCGCCGGCGATGCGGTTCGCCTTCGTCCGGATGTGACCGACCGCCGAGCCGGCGAGAACGATGGTCGCGGGATCGACGATGCCTTTCAGGGCCGGCGTCTCTCCGCCGCCCCACACCGCATCGGACTTGCGACACCCATCGGCGAACCCGTTCGCCAGGTCCGTCGCTCGCTGCGCGTTCTCGAACCATGCGGCGTCCCCCACGCCCGCGTGCATCGCGACGGAGACGGGCAGCGCGCCGGTCGTCACCATGTCGTTGACGATCGTCGCGACCGTGTCGAGGCCGATGTTCGCGTAGTAGCTCTTGCCGGTGAGATTCAACATCGCGTCGGCGACGAGGTTCTTCGTGCCCAACCCCTCTTCGACATGGGCGAGATAGCCGGCGTCGGTTTCGATGAGATAGGCGCTCTCGCCGCGGATGGCGGCGGGCTCGGCCATGCCGTGTTTGGCCAGCGCCCCCACCGTTCCCCCCGCCGCCTGCTGGCAGGCGCGTTTGAACGCGTCGAGCGTGTCGTACCGGACGCCGGAACCTTCGTAGCTGAGCGATGACATCGGTCGATGTTGTAGGAGAGCGCCCCAACTCGGTCAAACCGGCGCGGTCTAGCCCGCCGCGCGATCCTGAAGACCGCGAGCAACACGACGGCCGGCTTACGAACAGGTTTGCGCACCGTTCCGCGGCTCCACGTCGGCGACGAAACCGACGGGGGCGGGCGAGGGGAGGCGGTGGACGAAGTAGGCCATCAGCTCGGCGCGGCCGGCGACGGCGAAGTGGTGGTAGAGGCGCCCGACGTGTTCGTGCGCGGTCGGGCGGCGGATGCCCAGCAGCGCGGCGATCTGCTTTTCGGACGCGCCGCCGAGCAGCGCCTCGAGCG
>JBAUGM010000753.1:0-2390 GCA_049679725.1 Tepidisphaeraceae bacterium | reverse complement strand
CTTTCGACGCCGCCCTTCCCGGGTTTATTCCGCTGCCGGGTTTACGCCAACGACAACAACTACCCTTGCAGCAAGGCCAACACGTTCTGCGGAGCGCTGTTGGCCTGGGACAGGACCGACGTGTTCGCCTGCACGAGGATCTGTGCACGCGTCAACGCCGCCGTTTCAGAGGCGAAATCCGCGTCGCGGATCGCGCTTTCGCTGGCCGTCACGTTTTCCAACGCGACCGACAAGCTGTTCACGTTCGTTTCCAGGATGTTCTTCTGGAACGCGCCGAGCCGCCCGCGGAGCGTGGCGACCTGGCGGATCGATTCGCTGAGGATGCGCTGCGCGTCGATCGTGTTCCCGGACACCAGCGACGCCCCGCCGCCGCTGCCGAGCTCCGACAGGAAGCCAACCACGTCGTCGCCCAGCTTCGTCGTCGAGACGGAGCTGATGCCGACGTGAACCTGGCCCTGGCGGTTCACTTCCGAGCCGATCTGGAAGCGCGCCCCGCCGCCGGTGATGTGGAACGTCGTGTCGGCCGCGGTCTGCTGGGCGAACGCGGCGTCGAGGCGGAGCTCGATGTCCAGGTTGCTGTTGCGGACCGATGCGGTGATGCCGTCCACCTCGGCCTTGTTGCCGTTGATGTTCACCTCGGCGTCGACGCCGAAGTCCTTGCCTTCCGTGAACGAACCGTTGACGGTCTTGACGCTCACGTACTGCCGCGACCCGTAGGCCGTGGAATTGAAGACCAGGTCGCCGCCGTTGACCGTCGCGCTGACGCCGGTGGCGGCCGTCAACTGGTTCACCGCGGTTTGCACGGCGCTGATCGTCGTGTTGGCGGCGAAAGAGAGCTGCTCGGCGCCGGCGTTGCCCGCGATCTCGATGGTCACGGCGCTCGTGCCGACCGTCGCCCCGGTGAACGTCACCTCGCCCAGCTCGGCGCTGGCGAGCACCTCGACGGCGATGCTGACCGAACCGTTATCCGGCAGCTTCGAGGTGTTGATCTGCACGACGTCCAGCGCCGTGCTGGCGACGCCGCTCGTCGTGTAGTCAAGCGCGCCGTTCAGCAGCTTCACGCCGTTGAACTGCGTCGTGTTGGCGATGCGGTTGATGCTGTTGAGGATCGAGTCGACCTGCAACTGGTTGGCCTTGATCTCCTCCGGCGACAAGGCGCCGCTGTTGGCGGCCTCGATGGTGAGAGACTGGATTTCCAGCAGCAGCGCCGACACCTCGCCCAGCGCGCCCTCGGCGGTGTTGATCACGTTCGTGGCGCGTTGGGAGTTGTCGATCGCCTGGTTGATGCCGCCGATCTCGCTGCGCAGGGTTTCGCTGGCGATGAGGGCGGCTGGGGCGTCCTTGCCCGCGTTGATCTTCAGGCCGCTGGACAGGCGCTGCAGGCGCGTGGCCAGGTCGGCGTTGTTCCGGTTGAGGCGGTGGATCGCCTGCAACGAGGAGATGTTCGAATTGATCCGGCTCATGGGTATCCTCCGTGATACGTTCGGTGAATCCGCGACCGGTTTCCGTACCGGTCACTTGGTTTACACACGACGCGACACACACTAAACGCCCGAGTCACCGCGATCAGGCCGCGCGTCGCTCCGCTGCGCGGCGTCAGGGTGATCCGGGAGAAACAACTGGGAGAGAACGTCGAGCCGGCGCTCCGCCCCGGCATGGGGGTGCAATGGGAAGGGGTGGGGTGTTGCGAACCTCCTTGTCCGTAAACCGCGCAGGCCGAATCCGTTCGGCCCGTGGATGTCAGAGTTCGTTTTCGACGCGGGGAGGGCGCAAACTTTAACCGTTGCGGGCGCATGAACTGCGCGGCGACACGTTGCCGATAATAACGCTCGCCTTCGCCTGGCCAGGGCGTCTCGCCCATGGCCACTGCACAAGGCGAGCGACGAAGAAAAAGCGAGCGCACGCAATATTTTGGGTTGCATACTATGTCACGCATACTGTAGCGTCGTACATCTCTGATTCAAGACGAGGTCATCATGCGAATCGAACGTGAACTGATGCGCGGCGCCGGACCCGCGGCGGTCATGCGCCTGCTCGAAAGCGGCGAGCGCTACGGCTACGAACTCGTGAAACTCCTCGAACGCCAAAGCGACGGCGTGCTCGCGATGGGCCAGTCCACCCTCTACCCCCTGCTCTACAACCTCCAGGCCAAGGGGCTCGTCGCCTCGCGCACCGAGACGTCGGCAGAGACCAACCGCCCGCGCAAATACTACCGCCTCACCGACAAGGGCAAGCGGCAGCTGGCGCGCGACCGCAAGCAGTGGGAAGCCCTGTCGGCCGCGATGGGCAAGCTCGGCGTGATCGGCGCGTGATGTTTCCGTGGCCTGGGCGTCTCGCCCGAGCGTTTCGGCGGAGCCGCGTCGCGGAAGCTCGGGCGAGACGCCCAAGCC
>JBAUGM010000752.1:0-3151 GCA_049679725.1 Tepidisphaeraceae bacterium | reverse complement strand
CCGGGTCGGCTTGCGCCGCCCGGCCGTCGTGTCGGGGGGAAAGGGAGAGTTTGTGGGACCCGGCGGGCGTCACTGAATCTCGATGTCGTCGCCGGGCCCGCCGTCGATGGCGTCGGTGCCCGGGCCGCCGGTGATCACGTCGTCGTCGTCGCCGCCCAGCAGGATGTCGTTGCCCGCGCTGCCGATGATGATGTCCTCGCCCGCGCCGCCGTCGGCGGTGAGGCCGAGTGTGCCTGCGGCGAGCCCGGATGCTTCGATCACGTCGTCGCCCGCCAAACCGTTGATCGTCAGCCGGTCGTTGACCGCTTCCGTGCTGGTGAGGTTCACCCGGGCCGCGAGCCCGAGGACCGACACGCCGCTGGAATCGCCGGCGACCAGGATGACGTCGTCGCCGTTGGTTCCGTTGACGATGACGTTGTCCGGCTGCGCGTCGCCCGCGCTGCCGCCCAGCGTGCCCGCGAGGTTGGCGTTGATCTCGGTCACGTCGGTGCCGGAGAGATCGTTGACGGTGAGGGTATCGACGTTGCCGAGCGCATTGAGGTCGACGCGCTCGACGTCGTCGGTGTCCATGACGATGTTGCCGAGGTTGCGGGTGAACCGCAGGCGCCCGCCGTTGGCGGAGGCGTCGAAGTCCTCTGAGTTGCCGTTGCCGTTGAACAGCATGGTGTCGGCGCCGTCCTGACCCTCGACGATGTCGGAGCCGTCGCCCGGGTCCCACTGGAAGGTGTCGTCGCCGGCGCCCATGAAGGCGACGTCGTTGCCCTGCTGGCCGTCGACGAAGTCATTGCCCTCGCCGCCGAGGAGGGTGTCGACGCCGTTGCTGCCGTTGAGGGTATCGTTGCCCGTGCCGCCGTCGACCACGATCTTGATCAATTCGGCGAGGTTGCCGGTGGCGGCGAAGGTGTCGTCGCCGCCGGCGGCGTTGAGGACGAGGTTTTCGGTGGTGCCGATGTCCATCGAGAACGGGGCCGGGCTGACGCGGTCAAAGCGGACGCGGCTCCCGTTGGCGGTGGCGGTGAACTGCTCGGCGCCGTTGCCGCCGATGACTTCGGCCGTGTCGTTGCCGCTGCCGCCCTCGTTGAGATCCGTATCGTCCCCGGGGTTCCAGATCATGCGGTCGTTGCCGCTCTCGCCGAAGGCTTCGTCGTCGGCGTCCCCGCCGGTGAGGGTATCGTTGTCGGACCCACCGAAGAGTTGATCGAAGCCGCCCTTGCCAAACAGGGCGTCATTGCCCGCCTGTCCGAAGAGCAGGTCGTTGCCCGAGCCGCCGGTGATCGTGTCATTGCCCGCGCCGCCGAAGATGAGGGCGCGCGGCAGCGCGCCGTTGGTCTCGTTGAGCGAGAGGTTGTCGCTGCCGCCCAGGCCGAAGAGGGTGATGCTGCCGGTGTTGGCGACGGTGGGCGTGCCGCCGAGGATGTTGACCGCGCCGCTGTTGACCAGCAGCTTGCCGGTCGCGTCGCGGCTGACGGCGATGCTGTTGTCCGCACTGTCGCCGAAGACGGTCAACACGCCGCCCAGCGCGGGCGTGAAGAACGCGGTGACCGCAAACAGCCGGCGGGATTCGAGGTGCTCCAGATTCGTGTGCATTCTGCGTTTCCTTTCCGTCGGGGTTAAATGGATTGCCGAACGGATGCAGAAAGGTAGGAGCCGGCCCCGCGCGAGTTGTAACGGAGCGGTGAGATTGCGGTAAGAAAGCGGTAATACGTTAGGACTGATATGAGACGCATCAGGCGTGATTCGCGTGCTCTGATCCCTTCTCCCGGTACTCCGGGAGAAGGTTAGGATGAGGGGGATTTCGAGTGCGAGCGACCTCGAGGTGCGAAATCACCCTCACCCCTCCCTCTCCCCGTGTACAGACCGGAGTACCGGGAGAGGGGGCAGGAGCGCACGCACGTTTCAATCCTGATGCGTCTAAGAATTCACAGACCCTGAGGGTCAGCTGGTGGGAAGCAGCTTGCGCAACGTCGGCTCCAGCGCGTCGGCGTAGCGCATCATGCCGAGATCGTTGGGATGTGAGCCGTCGGTCGTGCCTTCGCCGTCGAGGCCGATGACGTCGTCGCCGGCGCGGTAGTGCAGGTTCGTCACGCCGTCGGCGATCAGCGCATCGTACGCGCCGCGCAGGGCGGCGTGCTTCTCCGCGTGACCCTTCGCCTGCTTGGGGATGAACGGGTTGTTCGCCCAGCCGCGTTGTTCGAGCAGGAGGATCGGCGTCGACGGGTGCTTTTCGCGCAGCAGCTTCACGACCGGACCGGTGCGCTCGGCGAGTTGCTGCGGCTGCGTGTTGGCGACACAGTCGAGGACGAAGATGGCCGGATCGATCTCCGCGAGGAAGCGCGCGACCTCGATTTCCATCCGCCCGTTGCCGGAGAAGCCGAAGTTGAGCATCGAGCGGTCGAGGCGCCGGCCGAGAATGTTGACGAAGGCCATGCCGGGCCGCGACGCGCAGGCGCCGTGCGTGATCGACGTGCCGTAGAACAAGATCGGCTTGTCCTTGCGCGGGGCGGTCGGTTGGAACGTCGCGCCCTTCGGCACGCCGATCTCCAGCGACTTCACGCCGTTGTAGAGCGGCAGGTACACGCGGTACGCGCGGCGGCCCGGCGCGATGTCGACGCCGAGCGGCGCGACGATCGTCTGCTGCGCCGGCCGGGTGACGCCAAGCCACCGCCACTGCCCATCGAGCGCCCCGTACAGGTCGAGCCCGGAGACGCCCGTCGCCGGCATATGCGCCATCGCGAGCATCGGCTTGACCAGCTCGTAGCGCGCGTAGATCGCGGTCGTATCGGCCTCAAAGTCGACGGACATGCTGGTGCTGTCGCGCGAGAGGCTCCACACTTCCTTGCGCACGACGTCCTTCGCCCGCGCCGGCAGCCGGTCGAAGTAGCTCTCGACGTCGTCGAACCCGCGGCCCTCGACGCCCCAGTCGCGCACGTCGTGCCAGACGACGTCGGCGGGGACGGCCGCCTGCGTCGTCGCGGGGGCGCTGATCGACGATGTCGATCGTGTCTGCGCGTGCAGCGGACGAAGCGTGCTGGTCGTGGCGATGGCGGCGGCGGCGGCGAGGAGTTGGCGTCGGTTCACTCGTGTATTGGGCGATGGATGATGCGCGGCGTCAAGCAAGGTCGAGACGCACACGCGTGTCCACGGGTGCGCG
>JBAUGM010000751.1:0-3688 GCA_049679725.1 Tepidisphaeraceae bacterium | reverse complement strand
GCGCAGGGCGGCGGCGCGGGCGGCGCACGTTCGACGTATCGCGGCGCGCCGGGCGTCACCGTTGAAGACTTCGACTTCGGCGGCGGTGGCGGCGCGGGGGACTTCGGCGACATCTTCGAGCAGATCTTCGGTTCGCGCGGTGCAGGCGCCGCAGCGGCCGGGCGCGCTGGTCGTTCGCGACCGACCCCGCAGCCGCAGCGCGGCAGCGACGTCGAGCATCCCGTCACACTCACCTTCGAGCAGGCCGCGCGCGGCACGACGCTGCCCCTCCAGATCAACCGCGAGGGGCAGCTGGAGACGATCGACGTGAAGATCCCCGCCGGCGTGAAGGACGCCAGCCGCGTGCGCATCCGCGGGAAGGGTCAGCAGTCCAATGGCGAGCCGGGCGACCTGTTCATCATCACGCGCGTCACGCCCCACGCCTACTTCCGCCGCGACGGGCTCGACATCCTGCTCGACCTGCCGCTGAGCGTCTACGAATCACTGCTCGGCACGAAGGTGGAAGTGCCGACGCTCGAAGGCCCGGTCACGCTGACGATCCCGCCCGGCACGAGCAGCCACGCCAAGCTCCGCATCAAGGGCCGCGGCATCCAGCGCGGCGACGAGCGCGGCGATCAGTTCGTGATCACGAAGGTCATGCTGCCGAAGAACCTCGATGACGAGGACAAAGGCCTGGTCCGCAAGCTCGATGAGAAGCACTCGCTCAACGCGCGGGCCGACGTGCCGTGGGCGTAGTGGACGTAGCGTAGAATGGTCTGCTCCCTCTCCTCGTACTCGGGGAGAGGGTTAGGGAGAGGGCCTACTGCGGAGCAAGCCTCGACCACGAGAGCACGGCATCTGCGCTGCCCCCTCTCCCCTGCCCCCCCCTGCCCTCTCCCCGAGTACGAGGAGAGGGAGCAAGAGAATCATGCTCTCTCGCCGCCCCACTTTCCGCGCCGGCCGCACGTACTGGGCGGTGTTGTTGTTCTTCGCCGGCTTCGCCGCGCTGATCTCGCTCGTCTCGTTCTACTACCTCATGCCGGCGATGGACGCCGCGCTCGACGCGGATCCCAAGCAGCGTCGCGGGCTCGCGGCCTACTCGTGGCTGCTGATGGCGCTCGTGCTGTTCATCCTCTTCGTCGGCCTGATGCTGACGTTCCGCTTCGGCCGGTTCTTCTTCCCCCGCTCCGCGCCGCCGCCGAGCAAGACGAAGTACGTGGACGCGTGGGCGGAGTCGGGAAAGCGAATCTCGGTACCGGAGGAAGCGGAGGACGATCGCGCCGAGTAGTTCCTTCCTCTGCGGGTAAGGCGACGACGACAAATGCTTCATCAATTGCTACGATAGGTTGGCGAGGAATCATGTCGGATGCGCCGAAACAATACGTGATCACCGACGAACACGGCGTGATGCGCGTTGCGGGTACACGTGTGATGCTCGATTCCGTTCTTGCCGGATGGCAGGAGGGGCAGTCGCCGGAGTCGATTCGCGAGTCATACCCTGCCCTCAGCCTCGAGCAGGTGTACGGTGCCATCGCGCACATCCTTGCCCATCCGGGCGAGATTGCGGCGTACGTGCGGAGGCAGGACGAAGTGTGGGCGCGGTTCAAAGCGGAGTGCGACGCGAACCCCCCTCCGGTCGTCCTACGTCTTCGCGCCCTACAGCGCTCCCGCGAACTTCCGACGCCATAGAAGAGGTCTACCCCGCGTGTCACGCCCTCGCTTCCTGGCAGACCACAACCTTCGGTCCGCTATCATTAGAGGCGTCAACCGCGCGGAGCCTACCATTGAATTCCTTCGTGCGCGTGACGTTCAGATGGACGCGCGACCCGACCCCGAAGTACTCGCCTTTGCGGCCGAGCAGGGTTTCATCGTCGTCACGCACGATGTGAACACGATGATAGCGCACGGACGCGATCGTCTAAAGCAGGGGCTTCCGCTGCCGGGATTGCTTGTCATTCTACAGGGCCGGCCGCTTCGATCTGTGATTGAAAGCCTCGTGCTGATCGGGGTCGCCAGCGAAGCCGAAGATTGGCACGGCCAGATTCACTACCTCCCGCTCTAGGTTTCAACTCCTCCGCTGGATTAAACGCGCTTTCCGCCCCTATGATCCGAGCCTCTTGTGTTTCGGCGAATCGAATCAGATGACCCACCCCCGCCCCGCCACGCTCGGACAGCTCAAGGAAACCGGCTACAGGCCCACGTCCGTAAAGGACGAGCTCCGCCGCAACGTGATCCGCAAGCTCAGGGCCGGCGAGGAGCTGTTCCCCGGCATCGTCGGGTACCGCGATACCGTCCTGCCACAATTGATCAACGGCATGCTCGCGAAGCACGACATGCTCCTGCTCGGCCTGCGCGGGCAAGCCAAGACGCGCATCCTGCGCATGCTCCCGGAGCTGCTCGACGAGTGGATGCCCATCCTCGCGGGCGTGGAGATCAACGATGATCCGATCGCGCCGATGACGAAGACCGGCAAGCATATCGTGGTTGAGCAAGGCGACGACGCGAAGATCGAGTGGGTGCACCGATCCGACCGCTACAAGGAAAAACTCGCGACGCCGGACGTCACGATCGCAGATCTCATCGGCGAGATCGACCTCGTGAAGCACGCGGAGGGGCGATACCTGTCGGATGAGTCGACGATGCACTACGGCCTGATCCCGCGCAGCAACCGCGGCATCTTCGCGATCAACGAATTGCCCGACCTTGCGCCGCGCATCCAGGTGGGCCTCTTCAACGTGCTCGAAGAGCGGGATGTGCAGATCCGCGGCTACCCGATCCGGCTGAACCTCGACGTGTGCCTGGTCTTCAGCGCCAACCCCGAGGACTACACCAACCGCGGGCGCATCGTCACGCCGCTGAAGGACCGCATCGGCTCGGTCATCCGCACGCACTACCCCGAGAGCGTGGCCGAGGGGATCACCATCGCCGAGCAGAACGCGTGGGTTCAGCGGAACGACAACGGTTCCGACAGCGGCGTCTTCGTCGACACCCCGCGCTTCATGAGCGAGATCGTCGAGGAGGTCGTCCGTCTCGCGCGGCACAGCCCGCACGTGTCGCAGGCATCGGGCGTGTCGGTCCGCACGAGCATCGCCAACCTCGAGACGCTCATCAGCAACGCCGAGCGCCGCGGGATCACCACCGGGGAAACGCGCGTCGTCCCGCGCATCAGCGACTTGAACTTCGTCGTCGCCAGTTGCCGCGGCAAGATCGAGATGACGCTGGCGGAGGAGGAAGGCGCCGAGGACAAGCTCATCCGCTCGCTCGTCGGCGAAGCGGTCAAGGCCGTGTTCGCGCGCAACGCCGACCCCGATGCGCACGATGGGATCACCGAGCAGTTCAAGGGCAACCTGACCTTCCCCGCCGGCGACGACCTCTCGGCCGAGGAGTTCGTCGCGAACATGAAGGCCATCAAGGGATTGCCCCAGGCGGCGGCGAAGCTGGCCACGGAAATGGAGCTCGACGGCGGCGACGTCGCGACGCTGGCGTGCGTGGGCGAGTTTTTGCTCGAAGGGCTTTACGTCAACAACCGGCTGAGCAAGTACAACTCGAAGGGGAAGACGTTTTTCAAGAAATGAGCGGGAGCGGGCGTCACGCGCTGGTCGATCCGAGTCTCACGCTCCGCGGGTGTCGCGTCTGCCCCGTTCTGCTGAGTCGAGCTTTAACGTGCCTGGCTTCGATCGCGTTGCTCGCCGGTTGGCCCGCCGTACCC
>JBAUGM010000750.1:0-4626 GCA_049679725.1 Tepidisphaeraceae bacterium | reverse complement strand
CCCCGGCGCCGTCGCCAGGTGCTGCCCACGGCATCGCGTCGAAGTTCCCGATGTTCTTCGACTGGGGCCGGCTCCCATGGCGGACGAGCGGGTCGCTCAACGCGTCGCCGCGCGCGAGCGATCCGCCGGGGTATCAGGACGCGCTGCAGGCCTATTTCGAGGCGCTCGGCGTCACGCAGCCGACACCACCGACCACGAATCCGACTCCATGAAGCTTCCCGTCCCTATCGCCGTCGTGCTTCTCATCGCCGGCCTCGCGCTCGGAGCGGCGCCACCGGCGACACCGGTCACCCAGCCGGCGCCACCGGCCACGCTGCCGGCGCGCGCGGAGACGGCGATTGACCTCGCACTGCTGAACCTCGAACGCCACCAGCACGCGGACGGACACTTTCAGTCCGACCCGAAACTGGCCGTCACCGCGCTGACGCTCACGTCGTACATCGCGTGCGGCCACGCCCCCGACCTGGGCCGCCATGGTGCGACGGTTCGGCGGGCGATCGACTACCTCGTGAAGAGCGCGCCGGACGACGGCTACTTCGGCAAGGTCGACGGCAGCCGGATGTACGGGCAGGGGATCGTCGTCACGGCGCTCTGCGAAGCGTACGGGCTTGAGCATGACGCCGCGCGCCGCGCCGCGATGCGGGCGGTGCTGGTCAAGGCGCTGAAGGTGATCCTGGACGCGCAGGCGGTGAAGAAGGACCCAGCGCACGCGGGCGGCTGGCGGTACGAGCCGACGTCGGCCGACAGTGACCTGTCGGTCACCGCCTGGAACGCGATCGCGCTTCGCGCGGCGCGCGACATCGGACTGGACGTGCCCGCTTCAGCGGTGGATGGCGCGGTCGCGTACGTCGCGCGATGCCATCGGCCGGAATCCCACGGTTTCGCCTATCAACCCGGCGCCGAGCCGAGCATCGCGATGACGGCGGCGGGGATGATCAGCCTCTCGTTGCTTGCCGGCGCCGATCGGCCGGAGATCGCGTCGGGGGCGAAGTTCCTCCGCGAGCATCCGATGACCGATGCCACGCGCTTCCCGTACTACACGCTCTACCACGCGAGTCAGGCTGCGCATCGGGCGGGCGGCGAGACGTGGACAACGATATCCCGCGCGGCCCAGGAACGGTTGCTGCGAACCCAACTCCCCAGCGGCGCGTGGCCGCAAAGCACGTCGCCCGAAGAACCGGGCGAAATCTACGCGACGGCGATGGCGGTGCTGACGCTCTCCGTCCCCAATGCCGTGTTGCCGTTGTATCAACGCTAACGCGACTCGCACGTCATCCTGAGGCGAGTTGAACGAGCCGAAGGATCTCGGGCTCTCGAACGATCTGCGAAGATCGAGATCCCTCAGGTCGCCAAAGCTCCCATCGGGATGACGCGGCACGTGATGAGGCGCGCAAAGTACGCTCAACGTGACGTCACGGCGCGATGCGCTCGATGACCCACGCGCCGCCCGTATCGTGCCGATACCGAAATCGGTCGTGGAGCCGGCTCTGCCGTCCCTGCCAGAACTCGATCGTCTCCGGCTTCACGCGATAGCCCCCCCAGTGCGCCGGCGTGGGCACGTCGGCGCTCTCGTATTGCTTTTCCAGCTCCGCGAAGCGCTTCTCCAGCACCTCGCGATTCTCCACGACCTCGCTCTGGTTCGACGCGGCCGCGCCGATCTGGCTGCGTTTTGGGCGCTGGTGAAAGTACGCGTCGGACTCCTCGCGCGACGTGCGGCTCGCGGTCCCGTGCACGCGGACAGTGCGCTCGAGTTTCTCCCAGAAGAAGCACAGCTCGACGTTCGGATTCGCCTCGATCTCGCGACCCTTCTGGCTGAGGTAGTTCGTGAAGAAGACGAATCCGCCGGTGTTCACCGCTTTCAGTAGCACGACCCGCGCCGACGGGCGGCCGTCGGGCGTGGCGGTGGCGAGCGTCATCGCGGTCGGTTCGATCTGCGCCGCTGCGATCGCGTCGCTCAGCCAGCGCTCGAACTGCTTGATTGGATCGGCGTCGAGGTCGCGGCGGTGCAGTGCGCCAGCTTCATAGTCGCGGCGGAGGTCGGAGAGGTCCATGACAACATCATAGAGGTCGTTGTCATCCTGAGGTACTCCGAAGGATCTGGCTGAGGATGAAGGGCCCCGGTTCGCAGCTAGATCCTTCGGAGTACCTCAGGATGACAACCGTCGATCAGTGCGGTCCGAAGACGGCGGCATGAAGAATCTCGACCGGGTGGACCACCTTCACATTCCGCCCGCGCGCGTCGCCTTCGCTCTGGATCTGCATGGCGCAGCCGACGTTTCCGGTGACGCAGACGCTCGCCCCCGTCGCGGCGATGTTGTTCAGCTTGCGCTCGGCGAGCTGCGTTGCCATCTGCGGGTGCTGGAGGTTGTACGTGCCGGCGGCGCCACAGCACATGTCGCTCTCGGGCAGCGGGACGAGCTTGAGGCCCGGCACCTTCGCCAGCAGTGCGCGGGGCGGGGCGACGACCTTCTGCGCGTGGGCGAGGTGGCAGGCGTCGTGGTACGTCACCGTCGCGCATATGGGGTGTTTCATTTCGGGCAATCCCACTTCCACGAGCACCTCGCTTATGTCACGCACCTTCGATGCGAAGCGTTTCGCGCGGTCACGGTAGGCGGGATCATCTCGGAGCAGGAAGTCGTACTCGCGAAGCATTGCGCCGCAGCCAGCGATGTTCGTTGCGATGAAATCAAGTTCGGGACCGTTTGCCGGCAGGAACGTATCAATGTTGTGCCGGGCAAGATCCTGCGCCGAGTGGTGAGCGCCGTTGTGATGGTGGATGGCGCCGCAACATCCTTGCGAACGCGGCGTGACGATCTCCGCGCCACACGCGGCCAACAGGTGAACCGCCTGTAGGTTGACCTTCTCGAACATGACGCTGCCGATACAACCCGCGAAGAACCCCACCCGTGCTTTGGGCTCCTCCGCCAGGGCGACCTCGGGTGGGATCGCTCGCGGCCAGAGCGGTCCATCGGCGGGCAGCATCTGTTCCATCTTGCGAAGCTGTGACGGCAACAGCTTGAACAGCCCGGCTTTTCGCAATAATCCGTAGACGCCGATCCGCTGCAGCACGCGCGCCGGAAGCAGCGCGAGCTTCAGCCGCGTCGGGTGGACGAAGACGTTGAAGAAGATCCACCGCATGAACCTACCTTGCAGCGTGAGCTTCTCGTTCTCGGCGAAGCGGGCGCGCGTCTCCTCGATCAGCTCGTGGTAGACGACGCCGCTCGGGCAGGCCGTCTCGCACGCGCGACAGTCGAGGCACAGATCGAGGTGCTCCTTGACCGACGGCGTCGCGTCGATCAACCCATCGGCGAGCCCGCGCATGAGCTGGATGCGGCCGCGCGGGCTGTCGGCTTCGTGGCCGGTTTCGGTGTACGTGGGGCAGGCGGGGAGGCACAGGCCGCAGTGGACGCACGAGAGGGCGCGCTTGTACGTGCGCGGGTCGAGAACGAGGGCGGGCGCGTGGCCAGGCGTCGGCGCAGCGTCGGCGGCGTCGGCTTTCGGCGCGGGCGCGGGTTCCAGCACGGGTAGCGAGGCGCTCAAGATGTTCAGCTCCGCCAGGGCAAGGGGGTCAGGCGATTGTCGGGGTCGAACGCGTGCTTCAGCCGTTCAATCATTCGCCGCTGGACGTCGGTTGTCGAGAACTCGAAGCGCGATTGGCGGGGGTACGTGACCGTCACCGTGCCGCCGACCTTCGCCGCGGCGCTGCGGACGGCGTCGATGCTCTCGGCCGATCCGGGGGAGGACATGACGATGCCGAACGCGGGATCGGCGACCCAGTCGACGAGTTTCGCGAGCGACACGAACTCGTTGATCCGCACCGGCGGCACCGACGCGCGGACGGCGGGCTCGTTGTAGCAGCACCAGAGGCCCGCGCGATGCTCGACGTCGTCGCGGAGCGTGCGCGGCGTCACTTCCCCAGCGCCGACGCGCGGCAAACCCGCTTCCTGGAACGCCGCGAAACGCTCGTCGCCGAGGTAACCGCAGTAGAGGGCATCCTTCGTAAGCAACGCCCACTGCGGGCGGTGGTCCGTCGGCAGGAGCGCGTTGATGATCGCCTGTCGCGCGGGGAAACGGGCGAGCAGCGCCGCGGCCGGGCGACGGTAGGTGCGCGTCGTCAGCGTGACGATCTTCCCGAATACGCCGCCCTGGCCGACCATGAACTTCGTCAGGTCGTACCCCGCGACGTTCTTCATCGTGCATCCGCCGGCCGTGATGAGCTGCCCGCGGCCGTCGTGGAACTGGGCGCCCAGCAGCAGGTCGCGCCACGCGCCATAGCCGAGGCGGAGCGGGCCGGTCGAGTTCTGCTCGATGAGCTGGCCCAGGGGGAGGTCTTCGTCGCCGTCGATCGGGATCCACTGGTCGCGCTCGGCCAACTTCGCCTGCGCCGCCGCCAGCGTGACGTCGGCGGCGATCGTCGCGGTCATGTCGGCGAAGGCGTGATCGATGCCGCCGGGCGCGACGAGGGGCGTGCGATCGGGACGCGTTGCGTTCATCGAACCTGCAATTGTACGGAGTGATGGGTTTGGGTCTAGGAAAGCGAGCCGCCAAGATAAAGGTGCACGAGTCGCGAATACCATCCGCGACTGTCATCCTGAGCAATACTGTCCGATACAGGTCTACTTTTGC
>JBAUGM010000749.1:0-1889 GCA_049679725.1 Tepidisphaeraceae bacterium | reverse complement strand
CGACGAACGACGCTCGTGGAGGGAACGTCGCTCACCCCTCTCCCCCGCCCTTGCAGGGTGCAACCCTCTCCCCGGCGTACCGGGAAGAGGGAGTGAATGCGGATCGCCAAGAATGAGCGCTACACCCAACGCCGAATGAAAAGCCGGTCGGAAATTGACACCTCTCCACACCCGAATAGAGTGTCACGCCACCCATGAAGATCAGCCTCAATTGGCTCGCGGATTTCCTGCCCGGAGCGCTCGACGCGCAGGAGCTCGGCGACGCGCTGATGCGCGGCGGGTTCCCGATCGAGTCGATCGAAACACACGGAGCCGACACCGTCCTCGACGTCGAAGTGACGAGCAACCGCGGGGATTGCCTGTCGCACGTGGGCGTGGCGCGCGAGATCGGGGCGCTGCTCAGTCGCGCGTTTCAGGCGCCGCATGCCCCGCCCGTCCCTGGACTGAGCTCGTCGAAGGTCCCTGGACTGAGCTCGTCGAAGTCTGAAGCGGGCTCGCCAATTGAGGGTACGACGTCGGTCACCATCGAGGCGCCGCGACTTTGCCCGCATTACGTGGCGCGCGTCATCCGTAACGTGAAGATCGGGCCCAGCCCCGACTGGCTCGTGAAGCGGCTCGAAGCCGTCGGCGTCCGCGCGATCAACAACGTGGTCGACGTGACGAACTACGTCATGTTCGAGATGGGCCAGCCGCTGCACGCGTTCGACTTCGACAAGCTCGCCGGCGGGCGCATCGTCGTCCGCGAGGCGCGCACGGGCGAGAAGATCAAGAGCATCGACGGGCACGAACGGCGGCTGGTCAACGGCATGCTCGTCATCGCCGACGCGGAGAAGCCCGCGGCCGTCGCGGGGGTGATGGGCGGGCTGGAGTCGGAAGTCTCGCCGGGGACGGTGAACGTCCTGCTGGAGTCGGCGCGGTTCGATCCGCTGTCGGTCCGCAAGACCGCCCGCGCGCTGACGATCAAGAGCGACAGCTCCTACCGATTCGAGCGCGGCATCGACCCCACGCTGCCCGAACGCGCCAGCCTGCGGGCCGCGCAACTTATCGTCGAAACCGCCGGCGGCGAGCTGCTGTCAGGCGCGGCCGTCGCGGGGGAGGCGGGGTATCGATCGAAACAGCTCGCGCTGCGGCTGCCGCGGTTGAAGCAGGTGCTCGGCGTGGACTTGCCGTCAACCGATGTGCTGGCGGCGCTGGAGCGGCTGCAACTGTCGCCGAAGTTGTCGAGCGACACGGTCACCGTCAGCGTGCCGAGCTGGCGGCTGGATCTGAATATTGAAGTGGATCTCGTCGAAGAGGTCGCGCGCGTGATCGGGTACGACCGGGTTCCCGTGCGCGGCGAGATTTCCATCCGCGTGACGCCGCCACAGCCGTGGCAGCGGGCGATGGAGACGATCCGCGGGGCGCTCGTCGCCGGCGGGTACTTCGAGGCGGTGACGTTCAGCTTCGTGACCGATGCCCTGGCGGGTGACTTCGTCCCGCCCGAGGCGCAGTCGTTGTCGCGCGCGGACGCCGCGGTGCGCAAGAGCGATGCGCGGCTTCGGCCGAGCTTGTTGCCGGGGTTGCTCGAGGCCGTGCGTCGCAACGAGACCAGCGGCACGCCGGAGGCGAAGCTGTTCGAGACCGGCGCGACGTTCTGGAACACCGCCTCGGGCATCGACGAGCGCCGCCGGGTGGGACTCATCGGCAGCTCCGATTTGCGCGAGGTCCGCGGGATGGTCGAATCTCTGCTGAACAAGCTGGACGCGGGCCGTGAGGTGAAGGTTGTGCCGGATCAGCGCCCGGGCTACGCCGCCGGCGCGACCGGCCGGGTCGAATGGGGCGGGAAGCCGATCGGCCACCTCGGCCGGGTCGATCGCCCGATCGTCGACAAGCTCGGCCTGCACCACGCC
>JBAUGM010000748.1:0-1689 GCA_049679725.1 Tepidisphaeraceae bacterium | reverse complement strand
TCTCTGCGATCTTTGCGATCTTTGCGTGGGCATTTTCAGAGCAGGTACATTCGCAGCAAGATCCTTCGGAGATAAAACGCGCGTGTCGATGAACTTCTGGCGATGGCATCGTCTGCTGCTACCATGTCCCTCGCACGGGCAATCACACGGGAGACACACGCATGGCGGGACGGAATTTCCTCGCGTTCGACCTCGGCGCCGAGAGCGGCCGCGCGGTCCTGGGGACGCTGGAGAACGGGCGCCTCACCCTTGCGGAAAAGCACCGCTTCGCCAACCCCACCGGACGGATGAACGGCCACCTGCACTGGAACCTGCTGGCGCAATGGGAAGAGCTCAAGACCGGCCTGAAGAACGTGGCCGGCGGTCCGCCGATCAGCGGCATCGGCGTCGATACGTGGGGCGTCGACTACGGCCTGATCGGGCGCGTCGGCAACGTCCTGGGCAATCCCTACCACTACCGCGACGCGCGCACCGACGGTGTCATGGAACGCACGTTCAAAAAGGTCCCGCGCGAGCAGATCTTCGAGGCCACCGGCATCCAGTTCATGCAGCTCAACACGCTCTTCCAGCTCATGGCCATGCGCGAGCAGACCTCGCAGGCGTTAGACATCGCCGAGACGCTGCTGTTCATGCCCGACCTGTTCAACTTCCTGTTCACCGGCGTGCGCAAGGCGGAGTTTTCGATCGCGTCGACGAGCCAGATGTACGATCCGCGGAAGCGCGACTGGGCCCGCCCGATGCTCGAGCAGCTCGGCATCCCGACGCGCATCCTGCCGGAGATCGTGCCGTCGGGAACGGTCATCGGGCCGCTCACGCGCGACGTCGCGGCCGAGTGCGGCGTCGGCGAGATCCCGGTCATCGCGCCGGCGGGGCATGACACGGGCTGCGCCGTCGCGGCCGTTCCCGTCGAAGGCGGTGGCGAGCGGGGGGGCGACTGGTGCTACATCAGCTCGGGCACCTGGTCGCTCATGGGCGTCGAGCTGCCCGAGCCGGTCATCAACGAGAAGTCGCTGCGCTACAACTACACCAATGAGGGCGGCGTCGGCGGGACGATCCGGTTCCTCAAGAACATCATGGGCCTCTGGCTCGTGCAGGAGTGTCGCCGGCACTTCAAGAAGGACGGGTACGAGCACACCTACGCCGAGCTTACGCAGATGGCGGGACGCGCGAAGGGGTTCGGCGCGCTGATCGATCCCGATCACGCGCCGTTCCTCTCGCCCGGCGACATGCCGCTGAAGATCGACCGCTTCTGCGAGCTGACCAAGCAACCGAAGCCCAGCAACCGCGGCGACTACATCCGCACGTGCCTCGACAGCCTCGCGCTCACGTACCGCCGCACGCTGGAGGGGTTGGAAGACATCCTGGGCCGAAAGCTCAACACGATCCACATCGTCGGCGGCGGGACGCAGAACGAGCTGCTCAGCCAGATGACCGCCGACGCGTGCAACCGCGTGGTCATCGCCGGCCCCGTCGAGGCGACCGCGATCGGCAACATCCTCGTGCAGGCGATGGCGACGGGTGACGTGAAGTCGCTGGCGGATGCGCGGGCGATCGTGCGACAGAGCTTCGACGTGAAGCGGTACGAGCCGCGCGATACGAAACGGTGGGATCTGGCGTATGCGCGGTTCCGGGCGCTCAAACCCGCATAGCACACCCGTTTAGCGCCGCCGCTTGCGGCGGGTTCTTTTG
>JBAUGM010000747.1:0-3443 GCA_049679725.1 Tepidisphaeraceae bacterium | reverse complement strand
CCCGTGGGCGCGAAGCCCGCGGCCGCGCCGGCCGCCCAGCCGTTCGCGAAGTTCGTCGCCCCGACGACCAAGCCGTTCGCGCCGCTGGCCGATCAGGAAGCCCTGCACAACGCCCACGTCGTCACCGACAAGCTCATCTCCGGCGCCCAGCCCGAGAACGATGCATCGTTCGCCCTGCTCCGGGAACTCGGCGTCAAGACGATCGTCAGCGTCGACGGCTCCAAGCCCGACGTCGACGCCGCCAAGCGCCACGGCATGCGCTACGTCCACCTCCCCATCGGCTACGACGGCGTCGACGAGACCGAGGGCAAGGCCATCGCCAAGGCGCTGGCGGAGCTCGACGGCCCGATCTACCTCCACTGCCACCACGGCCGCCACCGCAGCGCCGCGGCGCTGGCGGTCGCGTGCGTCTACAACGGCATGCTCCAGCCGTCGCAGGCCGAGGATGTCCTCCGCACCTTCGGCACCGGCGCAAACTACAAGGGGCTCTGGAAGGACGCCCGTGAGGCGAAGCGCATCGACGACAAGGAGCTGGCCGCCCTTCAGATCAAGTGGGTCGAGACGGCGCAGATCCCCGCGCTGGCCGACGCGATGGTGAAGGTGGATTTCCACTGGGAGCACATGAAGGCGATCCAGAAGGCCGGCTGGACGTCGCCGGAGGATCACCCCGATCTCGATCCCGCGCACGAGGCGCTGCAAGTTCAGGAGCACTTCCACGAAATCGGTCGTACCGCCGACACCAGGGGTCGCCCCGCCGAGTACGTGAAGCTGCTCACCGAAAGTGAACAAGCCGCCTCGAAGCTCCGCGAGGTGCTGTCCGCCAGGCCGATCGACCACCAGGCCGCCGACGCCGCGTTCAAGGTCGTCTCGACGTCGTGCACATCGTGCCACAAGGGCTTCCGCGACTAGCGTGCCTTGTCGCCGCTCGTCGCGGACGATGTCGGACTTGACATTATTTGTCGGGTAGCCATTCTCATATCATGCCGGTTCGCATCCGCCCGGACGCCTTCCGGCAGATCGAGCGCCTTCCGCCCACAATTCATCGCCGCGTCCTTGCGGTGCTGGAACGGCTGGAGCGGTGGCCGCGCGTCAGCGGCGCCAAATCGTTGCGCGGCGAGTTGGCTGGCCACTACCGCATCCGAACCGGTAACTACCGCGTTCAGTTTGTCATCGCGGGCGAGGACGTCGTTGTCGAGAAGGTCGGACATCGCGATGGGTTCTATGATTGAGGTGGCGTCATGACCGTGCGCACCGTGAGGATGGATGGCCGAGACTACGTGCTCGTTCCCCGCAAGCAGTGGGAGAAGATGACGCATCGGCCGACTGCCGATCAGGGCAAGGCGATCCAGTTGCCCCCGGCCTTGCCGGACGGCAGCTACACGCTCGATCACGTGCGTCTCTCTCTGGCAAATAAGATGATCTCCCGGCGAAAGGCGGCTGGACTCACTCAAGCGCGGCTGGCCAAGCTCGCGCGCGTGCGCGTTGAGACGATCAGCCGCCTCGAGAATGGCTTGCACATGCCCAGTTCGCGAACGTTCGATCAGATCGACCGCGCGCTCACTCGCGCGTCGAAGCGCCCGGCGGCATGATGACCGCGGCTTATCCCGCGGTCGGACGGCAGGCTATACTGCCCGCCATGCGGGCAATCCCACTTCTCGCGGCGGCGCTGACGTTCACGTTGTCGATCCGCGTCTCGACGGGGGCGGCAGATGCCACCGCCGCGGAACAATCCGCCCGCCCCAACATCGTCGTCATCCTCGCCGACGACATGGGCTACTCCGACATCGGCTGCTACGGCAGCGAGATCAGCACGCCGAACATCGACCGTCTTGCGACGGACGGGCTGCGCTTCACGCAGTTCTACAACACCGCCCGCTGCTGCCCGACACGGGCGTCGCTGCTCACCGGACTCTACCCGCACCAGGCGGAGATGGGGTGGATGGCGGGGCGGCCGACGAGCACGCCGGGGTATCGCAACGAGCTGTCGAAGAACGCGGTGACGATCGCGGAGGCGCTGAAGCCGGCGGGATACGCGAGCTATATGGCGGGGAAGTGGCACGTCACGTCGAAGCTCAAGCCCGATTCGCCGCAGGACAACTGGCCGCGGCAGCGCGGGTTCGACCGGTTCTACGGCACGGTCCAGGGCGGCGGCAGTTACTACGACCCGGCCATGCTCACGCGCGACAACACGCCGATCACGCCCGAGGGGGACGGCGAGTACGAGCCGCGGCGGTACTACTACACCGACGCGATCACCGATCATTCGGTGCGGTTCATCACGGAGCATCCGTCGCGCGCGCCCGCAAGCCCGTTTTTCCTCTACGTCGCGTACACCGCGCCGCATTGGCCGCTGCACGCGCCGGAGGAGACGATCGCGAAGTACAAGGGCAAGTACGATGGCGGGTACGAACCCGTCCGCGCGGCGCGATTCGAGCGGATGAAGAGCCTCGGCCTGGTCGATCCGCGCTGGCAACTCTCGGCCGCGCCGTGGAAGTGGGAGGAGCGGGAGCACAAGGTGTGGGAAGCGCGCTGCATGGAAGTGTACGCGGCCCAGGTCGAGCGGATGGACGAAGGCATCGGCAGGATCGTCGCGGCGCTGCAGGAAACCGGAAAGCTCGACGACACGCTGATCGTCTTCCTCGCTGACAACGGCGGGTGCGCCGAGAAGATGGGCCGGGACGTGCATGAGGATCGTCGCGTCGCGCCCGCGACGCAGCCGCGCAAGAGCAGCGAGATTCAGACCAACGTGTTCCCGCGCTACACGCCCGACGGTCGGCCCGTTCGCGACGGTCACATCGCCATGCCGGGCTCGGACGAGTCGTACGTCGCGTACGGGCAGGGTTGGGCGAACGTCTCGAACACGCCATTCCGCGAGTACAAGCACTGGGTTCACGAGGGCGGGATCAGCACGCCGCTGGTGGCGCACTGGCCCGCGGGCATCCCGCGCCGCGGAGAGCTTGATCCGCAGCCGGGGCACCTGATCGATCTGATGGCCACGTTCATCGACGTGTCCGGCGCGACGTACCCGGCGGAGTTCGCGGGCAACGCGGTCCAGCTGATGCAGGGCGTCAGCCTCGCGCCCGCGTTCCGCGGCGCGTCGCTGGAGCGCCCGACTCCAATCTTCTTCGAGCACGAGGGGAACCGCGCCGTGCGGGATGGGAAGTGGAAGCTGGTCGCGAAGGGGCCGAAGGGGTCGTGGGAGTTGTACGACATGGAGGCCGACCGCACGGAGATGAACGACCGCGCGGCCCAGGAGCCGACGCGCGTGAGGACGATGGGTGCGCAGTGGCAGAGCTGGGCGGAGACGAGCAACGTGCTGCCGCTGATGGCGTGGCAAGCGCGCGACAAGCCGCCGGCGCGGCGGGCGGCGGAGTGATGGCGACATTCCGCGCGACGCGCGTTCGAGCGTTTCCCGTTTAGCGGCCCCGCTTGCGGGGCGCGGC
>JBAUGM010000746.1:0-3197 GCA_049679725.1 Tepidisphaeraceae bacterium | reverse complement strand
ATGAAGGCCCTCATCCTTGGCCAGATCCTTCGGAGTACCTCAGGATGACAGCGCGGCAGTGACAGAACAGAGGTGTCCCTTCGTGGAATCCGTCATCACCGGCATGCGAGAGAAGGGTTTGCTCGACGAGGGTGCCGCCTCCGTCGCGCGCGCCCTCATGGCCGATGGCAAGCCGCTGGAAGAGGCGGTGCTCGCCGCCGACGGGCTCACTGAAGAAGCGATCCTCCGCCACCTCGCCGAGACGTTCGAGATCCCGTACATCGACGCGCAGCGGCTCGAGCAGTCCCCGCCGCCGCGGGAGTTCCTCGCGGCGTTCCCGGTGCGGCTCCTCCTGCGCCACCGCATTCTCCCGATCGAAGATCGCGACGGGCAGACGATCGTCGCCACCAGCCGCATCACCGACACGTCCGGCCTCGACGAGCTGCGCATGGCGTCCGGGCGCGACATCACGCCCGCGCTCGCGCCGTCGAGCGAGATCGACCGCTGCCTCAAGAAAGTGCTCGGCGTCGGCGCCGACACGCTCCAGACGCTCACCGCCGGGCCCGAGCTGCAGGTCCTCGACGCCGACAAGGAAGACGACCTCGACCTGGCCAACGCGGCGCAGGACGCGTCGATCATCCGCTTCGTCAACCAGATCCTGACCGAGGCGATCGAGTCGCGCGCGACCGACGTACACATCGAGCCCTTCGAGGACGCGCTGCGCCTCCGCTACCGCATCGACGGCGTGCTCGTCGAAGCCAACGCCCCCGGCTCCGTCCGCCGGTTCCACGCGGCCATCGTGTCGCGCATCAAGATCCTCTCGCACCTGGACATCGCCGAGAAGCGTTTGCCCCAGGACGGGCGCATCAAGCTGAAGATCAGCGCCCGCGAGATCGACGTGCGCGTGTCGATCATCCCGATGATCCACGGCGAAGCCGTCGTCCTCCGCATCCTCGACCGCGGCGACGCGCAGCTCGGCACCGAGCATCTGGGCATGAGCAAGCGCGACCGCGGCCACTTCGAGCGCATCCTCGACATGCCGCACGGCATCGTGCTCGTCACCGGCCCGACCGGCTCCGGCAAGACGACGACGCTGTACGCGGCACTGACGCAGATCAACGACGTCGAGCGGAAGATCATCACGATCGAGGACCCCGTCGAGTACCAGCTCCGCGGCGTCAACCAGATCCAGGTGAACACCAAGAGCAACATGACCTTCGCCGCCGGGCTCCGCGCGATCCTGCGCCATGACCCGGACGTCGTCCTCATCGGCGAAATCCGCGACCGCGAGACGGCCGAGATCGCCGTGCAGGCGTCACTGACCGGCCACCTCGTGTTCTCGACGCTGCACACGAATGACGCGCCCGGCGCCGCCACCCGATTGGTCGAGATGGGCATCGAGCCGTACCTGATCGCCTCATCGGTAGAGGTTGTCGTCGCGCAGCGCCTCGTGCGCGTGATCTGCCCCAAGTGCAAGCAGCAGTTGCCGGCCGACGAGGTCGCAACAGCGCGGGCGGAATTCGGCGACCTCGTGCCGGCGGAGCTGTTCCGCGGCGCGGGCTGCCGCAACTGCCAGAACACCGGCTACCGCGGGCGCCAAGGCATCTTCGAGGTGATGGCGGTCACCGACGAGGTACGCTCGTTGATCCTGCACCGCGCGCCGTCGCACGAGATCCGGAAGGTCGCCGTCCGCCAGGGGATGCGGAGCCTGCGCGAGGACGGGTGGCGGATCATCGCCGAAGGTCGCACGACGATCGACGAGGTGATGCGCAATACCAAAGACGAAGAAGCGGCATCGGCGTTCACAGGTGTGGGGGATGCGTCGAGTTCTTCCGCTCGCGGCTTCGCGGATCGAGACGCGCCAGCAGGCGATTCCGCAAATGCACGCGCACCGATCCGCGACGCCGCAAGCGGCGAAACCGGTGGGGAGGCGCGCTGATGGGTGTCTTCGCCTACACCGCGCTCGACCGCCAGGGTCGCCAGACCACCGGGACGATCCCCGCCGACAACCGCGCATCCGCGATGGACGCCGTGCTCGGTCGCGGGCTCTCGCCGGTCTCCATCGAAGAAAAGGCCAACGGCAACGGCGGCGTCCTCGACTACAGCGGCGGCATCAATGGCAAGCGGGAGCCGTCGACGCGCGTCCCGCAGCGGGCGGTTGAAACGTTCACGCGCGAGCTCGCCAACTTGCTGGCCGCGGGTCTGTCGTTGTCGCGCGCGTTGCACCTGCTCCGCCGCGAGGCGTCGAACCCAGCGGCGAAGAACGTCTGGTCGAAGGTGCACGATGACGTCGTCGGCGGCACGAGCCTGGCGGATGCGCTGGCGAAGTTCCCCAAGACGTTCTCCACCGTCTACGTCGCGATGGTCCGCGCCGGCGAGGCCGGTGGCTTCCTGCCGATCGTCCTCCAGCAGATCGCCGACTTCCGCACCCGAGAGCAAGACCTCAAGGGCAAGATCAAGGCGGCCATGGTGTACCCGGCCGTGCTCGCGTGCCTGGCGATCGGCGTGCTCGTGTTCCTCCTGACCTTCTTTATCCCGCGGTTTTCTGGCATCTTCGAAGAGTTCGGCGGCAACCTCCCGTGGCTCACGCAGGCGATCGTCGCCGCCAGCGGCTGGCTCACGAAGTACGGCTGGATCCTCGCGATCCTCACGGTGGGCGCCTTCCTCGCGTCGCGCCGCAGCCTGGCGACCGAGTCCGGCCGGCGGTTCGTCGAGCGCATGGTGCTCGCCACGCCCGTGGTTGGCACCGTCGCCGCCCGGTTCGCGCTCGTGCGCTTCTGCCGGATGCTCGGGACGCTCGTGGGCGCCGGCGTGCCGCTCGTCGCGGCACTGCGCACCGCGCGCGAATCGTTGGGCAACCAGACGCTGGCCGACACCGTGACCCACGCGATCGACCAGGTGCAGCGCGGCCAGCCTCTCTCGCGCAGCCTCGCCGGCAACAACGTGCTCTTCCCGCCGTCCGTCGTCGAGATGATCGCCGTCTCGGAAGAGACCGGCCGGCTCGATAAGGAGCTCGTCCGGTTGTCGATTTCGTACGAGGGTGAGCTCGACCGCAACCTGCGCATGCTGGTTGCCCTCGCCGAGCCGCTGCTGCTCATGGCGATGGCCAGCATCATCGGCACGGTCGTCGTCGGCATGCTGCTGCCGGTGTTCACGATGCAGGATTTGATCAAGTGAGGAAGATTCTCATGACCCATCGAATGACAGAAGTGAATCGT
>JBAUGM010000745.1:0-7523 GCA_049679725.1 Tepidisphaeraceae bacterium | reverse complement strand
CTCCCCTACCCTCTCCCCGGAGTACCGGGGAGAGGGAGTCATACACGCATCCGCTGATGTCTTGACGCCGTCTTGATACACGCCCGGCTACCGTTCTGCAGTCGAACGGGAGTGTTTACATGGACCTGGTTTACCTCGGCATCACCGCCGCGTTCTTCGCCGCCTGTTTGGGGCTGGTGCGCCTGTGCGGTTCGCTCGGGAGCGGAAAATGAACTGGCTTTACGTTGTCGGTGCGGTGTTGTCGGTGTTGCTGCTGGCCTACCTGACGGTGGCGCTGCTCAAGCCGGAGAAGTTCTCGTGATTCGCTCCCTCCAAACGGATGCATCGCCTTTGAAGAGAGATGACTGCTTATGACCGCGAACGGAATATTTCAGATCGTGCTGTACGTCCTCGTGCTGCTGGCGCTGGCCAAGCCGCTCGGGTCGTTCATGGCCCGCGTGTACGAGGGCAAGTCGCTGTTCGGGCTGGATCGATTGCTCGGCCCCATCGAGCGGCTCGTCTACCGCGTCGCCGGCGTGCGCGCCGGCGACGAGATGACGTGGAAGACGTACGCCGTCGCCGTGCTGCTCTTCAACCTCTTCGGCTTGCTCGCGGTGTACGCGCTGCAGCGGTTGCAGGGCGTGCTCCCGCTGAACCCCGCGGGACTGGGCGCGGTGGCGCCGGACCTGTCGTTCAACACGGCCGTCAGCTTCGCGAGCAACACGAACTGGCAGAGCTACTCGGGCGAGAGCACGATGAGCTACCTCACGCAGATGCTCGGGCTCACCGTGCAGAACTTCGTGTCGGCCGCGACGGGGATGGCGGTGCTCGTTGCCGTCATCCGTGGAGTATCGCGGCGGACGACGCAGGTGATCGGCAACTTCTGGGTCGACCTGACGCGGAGCACGCTCTACATCCTGCTGCCGCTGTCGTTCGTCCTCGCGGTGGCGCTCGTGTCGCAGGGGGTGGTGCAGACGTTCTCGCCTTACAAGACGGTGGCGCTCGTGCAGCCCGTCGCGCCCGCTGAAGCGGGCTCGCCAATGGTGACGGAGCAGACGATCGCGGTCGGTCCCGCGGCGTCGCAGATCGCCATCAAGCAGCTCGGCACGAACGGCGGCGGGTTCTTCGGCACGAACAGCGCGCACCCGCTGGAGAACCCGACGCCACTCAGCAACTTCCTCGAGATGCTCGCGATCCTGCTGATCCCCGTTGGCCTGTGCTACACGTTCGGCCGAATGGTGGGGGACACGCGACAGGGCTGGGCGATCCTGGCGGCGATGACGCTGGTCTTCGTGCCGCTGGCGGTCCTGTGTCCGGCCGCCGAGCACGCGGAGAATCCTGCGCTGGCGTCGCTCGGCGTCTCACACGCCGCCGACGACACGCAGCCCGGCGGCAACATGGAGGGCAAAGAAGCGCGCTTCGGCCCGGTGAACTCCGGCCTGTGGGCTGCCGTCACGACGGCGGCGTCCAACGGCTCGGTCAACGCGATGCACGATTCGTTCACACCGCTGGGCGGCATGATCCCCATGTGGCTCATGCAGCTCAGCGAGGTGATCTACGGCGGCGCCGGATCGGGGCTCTACGGCATGCTGATCTACGCGATCATCGCCGTCTTCGTCGCCGGGCTCATGGTCGGTCGCACGCCGGAATATCTCGGCAAGAAGATCGAGGCGTTCGAGATGAAGATGGCGAGCCTGATGATCCTGATCCCGCCCGCCGTCGTGCTGCTCGGCGCCGCCGTCGCGGTGAGCACGGGCAAGGGAACGTCGGCCATCACCAACCCCGGCCCGCACGGGTTCAGCCAGGTCCTCTACTGGGCCAGCTCGACGGGCAACAACAACGGCAGCGCCTTCGCGGGCCTGGGGACGAACAACGTCCTCTACAACATCGCCGGCGGGCTGCTGATGCTGTTCAGTCGCTACTGGCTGATCGTTCCGGTGCTCGCGATCGCGGGCTCGCTGGCGGCGAAGAAGTCCGTCCCCGTGAGCAGCGGCACGTTGCCGACGCACACGCCGCTGTTCGTCACCCTGCTCGTCGGAACCGTCCTCCTCGTCGGGGCGCTGACGTTCATCCCCGCCCTGGCGCTGGGGCCGATCGTCGAGCACCTGATGCGCTGATGCTCGGCTTACTCGACTACAGGAATCAGGAGCACCGTGAGGTTCTCAGACTTGTGCAGCTCGTTCTCGACGTTGGCGAAGATGCTGACGGTCACTTCCCGTCGCACGTCCTTTCCGCCCTTGTGGGAGAGGACCGGGAGATACCACCAGTCGCCGTCGGCGCGCACGCCTGCCTCGACGATGTCGAAGTCAATGCCGTGCCCGACCTCGTCGAGCCGCTTCTTCACGGCGCTGATTACTTTTCGCTTGCTCATGATGAAACGCTCACGGCAAAAGTGCGAGAATCGTGGCCAGGTCGCGCCAGCTCTCACGCGCGAACGACCGGCCTATGCTAACCGCTGGACGGTAATCGGCGTCCTCGCGTCGTTGGCGAAGTTGCGCGAGCGCCACGCGCACCGCGTCCTTCCTGGCGGCCGACATCCCGGCAATCTGATCGACGTGGCCGGGCAGCGCGGCGTGCGCCGGGTTCCGCCACCCGTGCGCGAATGGAGTCGCCGGCGGAATGTGCGAGGTTATTGCCGCGTAGGCAGCGTAGTACGCGCGGGTACAGGACGATCGGTAGAGACGCTCGTCGCGTTCGTCCAACAGGTGTTTGGCTGCGTGGCGTTGCATCGCTGCTAACTCAGCCCAGGTCATCCATGCGATCATAACGGGAGCAAGATGTCAGTCCAATCACGCAAACTGTTCGACCCGGCCATCGTCAAGCGGGCGATCGTCGACTCTTTTCGCAAGCTCAACCCGCGGCACCAGATCCGCAATCCGGTGATGTTCGTCGTCTTCATCGGTTCGATCCTGACGACGATCCTGATCTTCGTCGGCGAACCGGGGATCTCGACCGGGTTCATCACGGCCGTCACGATATGGCTGTGGTTCACCCTGCTCTTCGCCAACTTCGCCGAGGCGATGGCCGAGGGGCGCGGCAAGGCGCAGGCGGACACGCTGCGCCGCGCGCGGCGCGACACCCCCGCCAAGAAGCTGCGCAAGCCGCAGCAGGACGAGAAGCCGGAGATCGTTCCCGCCGGCGCGCTGCGCAAGGGCGACATCGTCATGGTCGAGGCGGGCGACTACATCCCCGTCGACGGCGAAGTGATCGACGGCGTCGCCTCCGTCGACGAGTCCGCCATCACCGGCGAATCCGCGCCCGTCATCCGCGAGAGCGGCGGCGACCGCTCGTCCGTCACGGGCGGCACGAAGGTCCTCTCCGACTGGCTCATCGTGCGCATCGGCGTGAACCCGGGCGAGACGTTTCTCGACCGGATGATCTCGATGGTCGAAGGCGCCAAGCGCCAGAAGACGCCCAACGAAATCGCGCTGAACATCCTGCTCGCCGGTTTCACGATCATCTTCCTGCTCGCGACCGCCACGCTCCTGCCGTTCTCGCTCTTCAGCGTGACGGCGGCGGGACAGGGCATCCCGATCACGGTGACCGTGCTCGTCGCGCTGCTCGTCTGCCTCATCCCGACGACGATCGGCGGGTTGCTCAGCGCCATCGGCATCGCCGGCATGGATCGCATGATCCAGGCGAACGTGATCGCGATGAGCGGCCGCGCCGTGGAGGCGGCGGGCGACGTCGACGTGCTGCTGCTCGACAAGACGGGCACGATCACGCTCGGCAACCGCGAGGCGGTCGCGTTCCATCCCGCCGACGGCTCGACCGATCGCGACGTCGCCGACGCGGCGCAGCTTTCGAGCCTCGCTGACGAGACGCCGGAAGGGCGCAGCGTCGTCGTGCTCGCCAAGCAGAAGTACGGCATCCGCGAGCGCCAGATCCACGAGCAGGGCGCCCACTTCGTCCCGTTCACCGCGCAGACGCGCATGAGCGGCGTGAACTTCAACGGCACGGAAATCCGCAAGGGCGCCGCCGACGCGATCGACGAGTACGTCAAGGCGCGAGGCGGCTCCTTCCCCACCTCCGTGCGCCGCCTCGTGGACGACATCAGCAAGCAGGGCGGCACCCCCCTCGTCGTCGCCTCCGCCTCGTCCACCGGCGGGGTCGCTTCAGCGATCCTGTCCGATCGCGACACCGCACCCCGCGTTCTCGGCGTCATCGAGCTGAAGGACATCGTCAAGGGCGGGATGAAGGAGCGCTTCGGCGAGCTCCGCCGCATCGGCATTAAGACGGTGATGATCACGGGCGACAATCCGCTCACCGCCGCCGCCATCGCCGCCGAGGCGGGAGTCGACGACTTCCTCGCCCAGGCCACGCCGGAGGCGAAGCTCAAGCTGATCCGCGAATACCAGCAGGGCGGGCGGCTCGTCGCCATGACGGGTGACGGGACGAACGACGCGCCGGCGCTGGCGCAGGCGGACGTCGCCGTCGCCATGAACACCGGCACGCAGGCGGCGAAGGAGGCGGGCAACATGGTGGACCTCGACAGCAACCCGACGAAGCTGATCGAGATCGTCGAGACCGGCAAGCAGTTGCTCATGACGCGCGGCTCGCTCACGACGTTCAGCATCGCCAACGACGTCAGCAAGTACTTCGCCATCATCCCCGCCGCGTTCGTCGGGACGTACCCGGTGCTGGAGAAGCTGAACATTATGCGCCTGGCGACGCCGAGCAGCGCGATTTTGTCAGCCGTCATCTTCAACGCGCTGGTCATCATCTGTCTGATCCCGCTGGCGCTGCGCGGCGTGAAGTACCGCCCGCTCCCGGCCTCGATCATCCTCCGCCGCAACCTGCTGATCTACGGGCTGGGCGGGCTGATCATCCCGTTCATCGGGATCAAGCTGATCGACCTGGCGCTGGTCGCATTGGGCCTGACGTGATGCGGAATGGAAAGTGAAACGTGAGAAGTCGAGAAACGATCTCCCTCTTCCCGGTACGCCGGGGAGAGGGAGTTATGCGGATCAGCGTTGAATCGCGCGCTCCGTCATCCTGAGGTACTCCGAAGGATCTCGGGTCGAGAGCTTGTATCGAGCCCGAGATCCTTCGGGGTACCTCAGGATGACGAGTTGTGCGAGCGCGCACGTCTTAATCCTAATGCGTACTAAATGCAGGAGTTCACCATGCGTTCACAGATTCGTCCCGCGATCGTGTCGTTGCTCGTGTTCACGGTGATCACGGGCATCGCCTACCCGCTGCTCGTGACCGGCGTTGCCATGCTGGCGTTTCCCGCGCAGGCGCACGGCAGCATCATCCTGCGCGACGGGAATCCGATCGGCTCGCAGCTCATCGCCCAGCCGTTCACGGATGCGAAATACTTCTGGCCGCGCCCGTCCGCGGCCAGCTACAACGGCGCCGGGGGCTCCGGCTCGAACCAGGGCCCGACCAATCCGGCGCTCGCGGAAGCCGTCAAGGCGCGGGTCGAAGCGCTCAAGGCCGCGACTCGACTGAGCTCGTCGCAGTCCGACCCGTCCAACACCGCCGCGGTGCCCGTCGATCTGGTCACCGCCTCCGGCAGCGGCCTCGACCCGCACATCAGCGTGGCCGCGGCGCGCTACCAGCTCGGGCGCGTTGCGCGGGCTCGCAACCTGAAGGAAACGGACGTCGAGGCGATGCTTGAGCGGCACATCGAGCTTCGCACGTTGGGCGCGCTCGGCGAACCGCGGGTCAACGTCCTGCTGCTCAACCTCACGCTCGACCACCCCGACCTGGACGCGCAGGCCGCCGACGGCCCAGAAGGCGGCGGGATCACTCTCTACCGCTACCGCGGGTTCATGCCCGGCAGTCGCTAGCGGGGAGCGATTTCGATGCCAGCTCCCTCTATAATGACCATTGAGGAGACGACTCATGGCGCTCACCAAGGATCAGACGGCCCAGGTTCTCGCCGACGCGCATTTTCAGTTGGAGGACGGAATCAGCCGCATCTTCCGGATTCGCGCACAGGACGAGAACGGCGAACACTCGCCGCTCAGGTTACTGGAAGTGAACGACGCCACGATCGAGGCGGGCGTGATGCCCGTGGGACTGGGAGCGGATCCGTCGCGCGGCGTGTTCTATCCGACGGTGATCGTCGAGTTGAGCCCGGGGGAGTACGAGAAGCTCGAACGGGGCGAGCTGGCGCTCCCGCACGATTGGCAGCTGGCCGAGGAGTTGTACCCCAGCTGCCAACCGTCGAGGGCGGCCGAATGAACTGGGTGCAGGCCTTCGCCCGGCAGGCGGCATCCGACCTGGACGTCCGCGAGGTTCTAGCGGCCACTTCCGCCATGCCGTCGTGCCACGCCCTGCATCACCTCCAGATGGCGTGTGAGAAGCTCTGCAAGGCATCCATGATCGTCGGCGGGACCGACCCCGCCATCGTTCAGAGTTCGCATGCATACATCGCCCGGCAGTTGCCGATTCTCGTGCGTAACTACATGAACCGGGAGGCAGGTCGGGTGGCACGGAACAATTGGATCGTCCGCGCGATTCGACCGCTGGCGCGGCGAATCGAGTTGCTGAATCCCGCGGTTCGCGGCGGCGGAAGGTCCCCGCAGAACGTCGAGTATCCGTGGGTGGCGCCGGATGGGTCCGTCGTCGCGCCAGCGGATCACAAGTTCGAGTTTTCGGTGCTCTTCGAGCCCGCCGGAAAAACGCTGCTCAAGATCCTGCGTCAAGTCGCCATCGATCTCCAGCGCTAGCCCTTTGTGACCGACGACCGCCCCAACCCCGACCAGCTCCTTGCAGACGTCGCGCGGCGCGACGCTCGCGAGCGCCGCGGCAAGCTGAAGGTCTTCTTCGGCATGGCGGCGGGCGTCGGCAAGACGTACGCGATGCTGGAGGAATCCCGCGCGCGAGCGGCGGAGGGGCTCGACGTCGTCATCGGCTACGCCGAGCAGCACATCCGCCCGGATACCGAGGCGCTGCTGCTCGGCATGGAGCTGCTGCCGCACAGGGTCGTCGAGTACCGCAACGCGAAGCTCAAGGAGTTCGACCTCGACGCGGCCCTGGCGCGCAAACCCACGCTCCTCGTGATCGACGAGCTGGCGCACACGAACGCGCCCGGGCTGCGGCACGCCAAGCGCTGGCAGGACGTGATGGAGCTGCTCGACGCCGGCATCAACGTCTACACGAGCCTCAACGTCCAGCACCTGGAGAGCGTCAACGACATCGTCGAGCGCATCAGCGGCGTCAAAGTTCGCGAGACGCTGCCCGACTCCGTGCTCGAGCAGGCCGACGAGGTGGAGCTCGTCGACATCGCGCCCGAGGAGCTGCTCGAGCGCTTCCGCGAGGGCAAGATCTACCGCCCCGACCAGGCCGAGCGCGCGTCGCGGCACTTTTTCACCAAGGGCAACCTGATTGCGCTGCGCGAGCTGGCGCTGCGCACGACGGCCCAGCGCGTCGACGCGCAGATGGACGATTTTCGCCGCGAGAACGTGGTCCGCACCACGTGGCCCGCATCGGAGCGCATCCTCGTCTGCGTCGGCCCCAGCCCGCTGTCGGCCAAGCTCGTGCGCTCGGCGCGGCGCCTCGCGGCGGTGCTGAAGGCGCCGCTGATCGCCGCC
>JBAUGM010000744.1:0-2657 GCA_049679725.1 Tepidisphaeraceae bacterium | reverse complement strand
GAAGCTCACGCTCACGAGCACCGGCGCCGGCATCGACCTGGCCACCCTCAAGCGCTACAAGGACCACGAGGCCAAGAACGTCTACACGTTCCAGACGCCGCCGAGCAGCGACCCGCGCGTTCGCCCGCTCGCGATCGATCAGGTCAAGGTCACCACAGGGGGCGCGACGTCGATCGTCGACACGGCCGGCCTGCACTGGAACCTCCAGTCCAGCACCGACCGCACCGCCACGTTCACCCTCGACCTCTCGCCCGCGGGCGCGCCCGTCGTGCGCGTCCGGCGGACGTACGAGCTGTTCGACTCGTCGCACCCCGGCAGAGGGTACGACCTGAACGTCACGCAGTCGTTCGAGAACCTCACCGATCAGCCGATCAAGGTTGGCACGACGATCACCGGCCCCGCCATCCCTCCGCAGGAGCTGGAGCGCGGGCCGGACAGGCAGGTCGTCGTCGGGTACCTCGACGGCAAGCAGGTCAAGGTCATCCAGGCGCTGGTCGAGGAGTTCAAGGACGCCACGCCGCGCGATTTCCTCACGCACAAGGACGGCCAACCCCTGCTCTGGGCGGGCGGGGCGAGCGTCTACTTCAACGCCATCCTCCGCCCCGAGCCGCTCGATCCGAGCTCGGTCGTCCCCAAGCAGCTCACCAGGGTCGAGGCCCGCGCGCTGAACCCGGAGGCCGACCCTCCGCTGCGCCAGTTGACGATGCAGTTCGTCACCGACGAGCGCGACATCGCCCCCAAGGGCACGCTCGCGCTCCCGATGACGCTTTACCTCGGCCCCAAGCTCCGCAGCCTGCTGAACGAGCCGTTCTATGCGGCCTTCCCGCGCAGCTTCAACGGCACGCTCGTCATCACCAACCCGTGGTGCGGCATCTGCACGTTCCAGTGGCTGATCGACGCGCTGGTGCGCATGCTCGCCTTCTTCCACCTGATCCTGCGCGACTGGGGGTTGGCGATCATCCTGCTGGTCTGCATCGTCCGCATCTGCCTGCACCCGATCACGAAGCGCTCGCAGATGTCCATGTTGAAAATGGGCAAGATGGGCCCGGAGATCGAGCGCCTGAAGAAGAAGCACGGCGACGACAAAGACGAGATGAACAAGGCGATGATGCAGGTCTACAAGGAGCAGGGGTTCACCCCGATCCTTGGATGCCTGCCCATGTTCCTGCAGATGCCGATCTGGATCGCGCTGTACGCCGCGCTGAACAGCACGTTCGAACTGCGGCAGGAGCCGTTCCTGTGGGGCTGGACGTGGATCCATGATTTGGCGCGCCCCGATCGATTGATTAGTTGGCCGCCGATCAAGCTGTTCTGGGGCATCGAGATCGGCGCGCTCAACATCCTGCCGATCTTCCTGGCCGTCGTGTTCTACCTCCAGCAGAAGTACACGCCCAAGCCGCCGGCGACGACGCCCGAGCAGCAGCAGCAGCAGAAGATGATGCAGTGGATGTCGCTGCTGTTCCCCGTCTTCCTCTACAACGGCCCCAGCGGTTTGAACCTGTATATCCTGACGAGCACGACGATCGGCATCATCGAATCCAAGCGCATCCGCGACCACATCAAGCAGCGCGAGGAGGAAGAGAAGGCGGGAAAGGTGATCGTTGACGCGAAGCCGACGCGGCAGAGCAAGAAGAAGGACGGCAAGGAGAAGGACGAGCCGAAGAAGAAGGGCGGTCTGGGCGGTTGGCTCGCGGACCTGCAAGCGAAGGCCGAGGAGATCCGCCGCGAGGCGGACAAGAAGCGCGGATGATCGCGCTCTTGCTCCCTCTCCCCGTACTCGGGGAGAGGGTAGGGGAGAGGGGCGAGGGGCGCGCGAGGTCGAACACGGTTCGTCGTGGAGCGCATTTGACCCCTCTCCCCCGCCCCTCCCCGATTACGGGGAGAGGGAGTGAAGGCGCGAATGACCGCCGCCGACACCATCGCCGCCATCAGCAGTGCCGTCGGCCCGGCGGCGCGGATGATCGTCCGCATGAGCGGCGATCGCGCCTCTGAGATCGCGAGCTCGCTCTCGCCGGTGTCGCGCTTCGGGTCCGAATCTCATTCCAATGTTCTTAAGAACATTGGAATGTGCAGAGCGCCGGTTTCACGCCAGATGATCTCCTTCGCCGGCCTCTCCCTGCCGGTCTGGCTCTACGCGTTCCACAGCCCGCGCAGCTACACGGGCGAGAACCTCGTCGAGTTCCACCTCCCCGGCAACCCGCTGCTGGCGCGGATGTTGCTCGACGAGTGCCTCCACCACGGCGCGCGCCTCGCCGAGCCCGGCGAGTTCACCGCCCGCGCCTACTTCAATGGCCGCCTCGACCTCGCCGCCGCGGAGGGCGTGGCCGCGACCATCGCGGCACAGAACGAAGCGGAACTGCAAGCGGCAAGACAGCTCCTCGCCGGCGAACTCGCGCGGCGCCTCCGCCCGACGATGGACGCGCTTGCCGAGACCCTCGCCCTCGTGGAGGCGGGCATCGACTTCTCGGACGAGGACGTATCGTTCATCGCGCCAGAGGAACTGGCGGCTCGCATCGACCGCGCCGACGGTGCGCTGTCCGACCTCGTCGGCAGCACCGCCCGCTTCGAGCGCCTCGCGCACGAGCCGCAGATCGTCCTCGTCGGCCGGCCCAACGCCGGCAAGAGCACGCTGCTTAACGCGCTCGCCGGGCGCGAGC
>JBAUGM010000743.1:0-5313 GCA_049679725.1 Tepidisphaeraceae bacterium | reverse complement strand
CCCCGGAGTACCGGGGAGAGGGAGTATGCCGATTGGCTTACCTGTTCGTATCGATCGTGCTCGCGCTGTTCGCCTGCGGGTGTCAGTCCTCGTCCACCCGCGTCCCCGAATCCCTCACCACCAAGTTCGGCGGCAGCGACCTCGACGCGCAGATGGAGTTCTGGCACGCTCTGGCCGAGAAACCGCTGACGAGCAACGACGACGCGTTCCACGGCCTGCTGCTCTACCTCGACAACAAGGACGACGCGAAAGACTACGCCGGCCGGGTCGCGAACCTGCGCTCGCGCGACATGCTGCCGCGGGGCTTCGACGAGCCGGCGGACTACGCGGTGCGCCGCGGGACCCTCGCTGTCGCCATCCTGAAACTGACGGGGATCAGGGGCGGTTTGACCCTTCGCGTGTTCGGCCCGTCGCCTCGTTACAGCGTGCGGGAACTGATGTTCGTCGGGCTCTATCCGCCGAGTACTCCCAATCAGGTACTCACCGGCCCCGAGTATGTGGGTATAATCGGTCGCGTCGAAGACTATCAGCGTGGCAACCCGGCCGACGTCCCGGCGGCGGTCTTGCCTTCTGAAGCAACCGCGTCTTCGAACAACACGGATGTGGACTGAACGTGCGCAAGCAATCGCACGGATGTGGTCCGAACCGTATCACGTTCCCCCACGACGAATCTGTGCATCGCCGCGAGGAAGTGGGCTTGGTGACCGATTTCTCGCGGGATCCTTTCGGAGGCACTTCCATGCTACGCCGCACTGCCGTGTCGTTGGTCGTTGCCGCTGCCGCCAGCACCGTCGCGTTGACGGGTGGCGTCGCGCACGCGGTCCAGCAAACCCAGCCCGCATCCGTTCCGACCACGCAACCCGCGCCGCAGGTCGAAAAGCTCCAGGCCACCGTCACTGGTCTGGAAGGCATCGTTCAAGCTCGCACCGCCGAGGATCAGCCGTGGCAGAAGGTCACGGTCGGCATGGTGCTCGACGAGAACGCCGAGTTCCGCACGGGTCCCCGTAGCGCCGTGCGCTTCACGATCCCGCCCGATCAGACGATCACACTCGATCGGCTCGGCACGGTGAAGGTGCTCCAGGCCGTCAACGACAACGGGAAGATCAAGACGAACCTCGGCATGCGTTACGGCCGCACGCGCTATGACGTCGAAGCCGCCGGACGCGAGCACGAATCGACGATCTCCAGCCCCAGCAGCACGCTGGCGGTGCGCGGCACGCAGGTGAGCTTGTACGACCAGCGCCCGTTCACCCCGCAGGCCGTCAGCCTCACCGGCCGCGCCGAATTCCGCGACGCGCGCAAGCGCATCCGCTTCGGCGGGAAGGGCGCCGGCAAGCTGAAGGTCGACACGAAGGAAGCCGGCGCCGCGCAGCTCGCGCTGAGCGAATCGGTCGTCGACCCCGCCACCGCCCTGGCGCGCAGCGATTCGGAGACAAGCCTCATCCAGACCCTCCTCTCGCGCGGCGCGACGATCGGCTACGACTACGACAAGGGCATCAAGGTCGTCCGCGGCGGTGTCCCGCCGACGGACGGACAGCTCATCCCCGTGCTGCCGGGCACGCTCAACTTCGTGCTGCGGTGGACGGGCAATGCGGACCTGAACCTGGTGGTGCAAAGTCCGCAAACGGATCCGACGATTCGCACCTCGGTCATTCCCATCGGTGGACGCAACACGGTGCTCAACGGCGGTCGGACAGATTTCGACCATCGTGGCGGGCCCAACGGTGGGATCGAGATCGTTTACTGGCCGGGGAAGTTCCCCCTCGGCGCCTATCAGATCGGGTCAGTCTTGATTTCCGGCGAGCATACGCCCGCCGCCGTCGACGTTTTCCAGGGCGGCAAGCGAGTGGATATCCGCACCGGCCAGGGACCCCAGCAGACGGTGAACTTCATCGCCGAGGACGCGAAGCCAGGGATCTCGAACGGGCAATTGATCGGCAGCGTTCGGCTTCTCGAGGAGCCCGGGCTCTCACCGGCCTCCGTCGCGCCGGCAAAGAAGGCCAAGAAGAAGCCAGCCGCGCAACCGGCACCAGCCGTGAAGACGGTGACAAAAGTTCGCTGATGATCGCTCGCGCCAGTCGGTCTAACTTCCGAAATAATCATTGGTTAGGACGATTTTACCGAAACAGAAGCGGGCGATCTCGGCGGCTCATTCCTGTTCAGGGAGGGGTTGTATTTTCTTGCCTACGGCGGCGGTTTTGCTTACCGTCTGCTCTCGTAGGGGCATCCCGCTACATGTTGCATCCAAGTCTGTGAAGGAAGGGCGAAGATGAAAACCGGGCAGAAATTGCGCGTTGGTATTTTCGAATTGCAGGAACTCGAGGTCCGCCGTTTCCTGACGACCGCGTCGATCGGCTCGTCGAACACGCTCAACATCCTTGGCACGGGCAGCGGCGAGACGATCTTCGTCAACCGCCTCTCCAACGGTCGCGTCAGCGTCACCGGCGTTGGCTCCACGTTCGTCCCCGGCTCCGGCGGAGGGCAGTTCAACAAGATCAACATCTCGGGCGTCGGAGGCAGCGACTCGATCACAATCTCCGGCAACGTCCCCTACAACTCGGCGACCATCACGGGCGGGAGCGGGAACGACACGATCGTCGGCGGCGCGAGCGGCGACCGCATCATCGGTGATGGCGGGTTCGACACCGCCAACTATTCGGCGCGCGTCAACGCCCTGCGCATCGACCTCGACGGCAATGCCGACGACGGCTGGGCCAGCGGCGAGGGCGACAACGTCCAGACCGAAGAAGTCCTTGGTGGCTCGGGCAACGACACCATCACCGGCAGCGGCGGCTCCGACTTCCTCGCCGGCGGCGGGGGCGCCGACTCGCTCACCGGCAACGGCGGCAACGACGAGCTGGTCGGCTCCACCGGCCAGGACAAGATGTTCGGCAACGACGGCGACGACGCGCTCTACGCCAAGAACAACGACGTCGACACCGTGAACGGCGGGGGCGGTCCCGATGACTTCGACTTGGCCGAAATCGACGGCGGCGACGTCTCCGGCCTTGCCGCGGCTGCGACCGCGCGCAGCCTCATCCTCCAGGCTAACGGCATCGACCCCGCCGCCCTCGACACGACCTACGGCGGCAACGGCACGGGCCTCAACTCCGGCCCCGACCTCAACTGGTCACAGATCACCGCCGCCACCGTCGATTCACAGGGCCGCGTGATCCTCGTCGGCTACGCCTTCCGCGACAACCTCTTCGACGGCTTCAGCTTCGACTTCGTCGCCACGCGCTATAACGCCGACGGGTCGTGGGACAGTGGCTTCGCCGACGACGGCGAGATGGTCGTCGACTTCACGGAAAACCCCGGCGGCGGTTACTCTGACGACGACTTCGCCTTCGGCGTCACCACCGACGCCGACGACAACATCTTCATCGTCGGCAGTTCTTCGGACGAAGAGGCGGGCGGGTCGGAGGACTTCGCCCTCTGCCGGCTCGACGTATCCGGCGCCTTCGATGGCACCTTTGGCACCCACCGCTACGACATCGTCTCGGAGGACACGACGATCGGCGGCAACGGCCGCGACGTGGCGCACGACGTCGTCGTCCAGGCCGACGGCAAGATCGTCGTCGTCGGGACGTCCAACGTGGACGTCGAATTCGGCGGCGGAGACGTTGCCATCATTCGCCTGGACGACCTGGGCGAGCTCGATGGCGGGTTCAACGGCACGGGCATGAACACGCTCGATGTCGGCTCCGACGAGGGCGTGGCCGTCGCGCTGCAGAACCTCCCCGGGGACGAGGGCGCCCAGCGCATCATCGTGGGCGGGGTGTCCAACGGCAACTTCCTCGTCGCGCGGTTTACGCCCGTCGGCGACCTTGACGGCTCGTTCAACGACATCGGCTACCGGTCGTTCGACATCAACGACGGCAGCACCGACGTGCTCAACGACGTTGCCGTCAATGCCGGCAACGAGATCGTCGCCGTCGGGCAGAGCTACTTCCCCATCACCTTCACCTCCGCGCTCAAGCCCACGCCCATCTTCAGCGCGGCGGGCGTGCTTGCGAACGTTGCGGCGGACGGCTCGACGTCCAGCGCCCAAACCTCCGACACCGTCGCCTCCTACAACGCCGCCGCCTTCGACGCCGACGGCAACGTCGTCGTCGTCGGCAGCAACGGCAGCGACTTCATCCTCACCCGTTACACCGCGACTTTCGCGCTCGACACCTCGTTCAATGACGGCATGCCGATCGTCACCGACTTCACGCCGGTCGGCGACTCCCCGTGGCTCGACGCGGCGCTGGGCCTGGGCGTGGTGGGTGGGAAGATCGTCGTCGGCGGGTACAGCGACACGAACGGCGACGGCGACTACCAGACGTCGGTCGCGCGGTTCGGCAGCGCCGGAGGCGAGGGCGAGGTCACCGAGGTCGAGGGCTTCATCTCCTACGACGACGTGCAGAACGACGATGGCGACAACCGATCGACCGGCGCGACCCTCTACCTCAAGGCGTCACAGCTTGACGACGAGAGCGGCGCCCTCGTCACCCTCGGCAACAACAAGAACGTCGTGAAGATCTACACCATCGAGAACGAGGACGGCGTCGAGCAGGTTGCCGTCGACGTCAACGGCCTGGTCGTTTACTACGACCTGACCACCACCCGCATCACGATCAACGCCAACTACGGCAACGACGTCATCACCGCCACCGACGACGTGCTCATCCCGCTGTTCATCAACGGCAACGGCGGCAACGACACCATCATCGGCGGCGGCGGGAACGACCAGATCACCGGCGGGTCGGGCGACGACTCCGTCCGCGGCGGCGCGGGCCACGACGTCATCCAGGGCCGACAGGACAAGGACAAGGTCTTCGGCGACGCCGGCAACGACATCCTCATCGGCGGCTCCCAGGCCGATTCCCTGAGCGGCGGCGACGGCGAGGACATCCTCATCGGCGGCACCATCGCCTACGAGAACGACACCGAGGCGCTCGAATCCCTCTCCGCCGAGTGGCGCTCCGGCAACGACAACCCCACCCGCATCCTCAACCTCCGCAACGGCGGTGGCCTCAACGGCACCAACGTGCTGACGGTCGGCTCCGGGGGGACCATCTTCAACGACTCGGCCCGCGACTCGCTCACCGGCGGCAACGACCGCGACTGGTTCTTCCGCAAGAACTCCGGCACGAGCAGCCAGCGCGACACCATCATCGGCGGCTCCAGCGGCGAGGAAGTCGACAATTACTAGAGCGGTTCGCATCCCCGCGTGGTCTGCGCTGTGTCATCCTGAGGTACTCCGAAGGATCTGGCTGCGAACGCGAGGGCCCTTTGTCCCTGGCGAGATCCTTCGGAGTACCTCAGGAT
>JBAUGM010000742.1:0-3993 GCA_049679725.1 Tepidisphaeraceae bacterium | reverse complement strand
TTCCAAAGACAAAAGCGGTTCGGGCGGAGCCTCGCCCTCCCCAAACGGCCACGGCCCGCGCTACAGCGGCATCCTTCCGCCGGACGTGTCGCGCGAGGCGGTTGAGCATTTCGTTAAGAACGAGTGGGCCGTGACCTTGGCGGATATCATGATTCGCCGGAGCAGTTGGCGGTACTATCACCGCGACCACCTGGAGGTGGCGCGCAAGGTCGCCGGGTGGATGGCGGAGATCCTCGGCTGGGACGAGCCGGCTCGCGAGCGCGAGCTGCTTGCCTACCGCGAGCAGACCGAGGCGCACGCGTGCGTCATGTCGCGCCCGCATCTCCGCTCGGGCAACGCACAGGTGCAAACCGTATGACACAGACGTTGATTACCTCGCTCCTCTTCGTCCTTTCCATCGTCACTATTTCGTCCGCGGCCGACATCCGCGGCGGCGCGCGGATCGATGGCGACTTCACGCTCACCTGGAATCAGCGCGTCGACGACCCGGCTGCGACCACGCAGCCGGCCGTCCGCATCGGCGACTTCACCGCCGACCTCCGGCCCGCACCAAAGGCCAAGCCGAAGGATCCGCCCGCGTTCAACGTCGCGCTCGGCCGCGACGATGCCGCCGTCCGCTCCAAGACGCTGATCTACCCCGGCAAGTGGTATCACTTTGCCCTCGTCTGGACCGGCGGGAAGCTGCAGCTGTTCGTCAACGGCTTCCCCGACGACCAGCCTCAGGCCCTGACCACGCCTCCCGCCGGGGCCTTGGGCGTCGGTTCAACGTCAAACGCCGCGTCAAACGCCGCGCCGCTGACGGGCGCGTCGCTGACGTCGGCGCCTGCCACGCCGGAGCAGATCCTCAGCCAGTTCAAGCAGCAGGTGCGGTCCGGCGGCTCGATCGTCACCGTCGCCCACCGCGGCATCCACAAGTACGCGCCGGAGAACACGCGCATCAGCTACGTCCAGGCCGTCGCCGCCGGCGCGCCGATCCTCGAGTTCGACACCGCCCTCACCTCCGACGGCCACATCATCGGCATGCACGACAAGACCGTCGATCGCACCACCGACGGCGCCGGCAAGGTCGCCGAGCTCACCTTCGAGCAGATCCGCAAGCTCGAGGCCGGCGCGTGGAAGGATCCGAAGTACAAGGGCGAGCCCGTCCCCGCGCTCGACGAGGTCGCCGCCGTTGCCCGCGATGCCAAGGCCATCCTCATGCTCGACCTCAAGGCCGAGGGCCAAGGCGCGGCCATCGCCAAGTGGCTCGAATCGTCGAAGTATCCGCACGAGCTGCTCATGCTCGCCCCGTGGGAAGACGCCGAGGCCGTCGCACTGCGCAAGCACGTCCCCGCCGACGTCCCGATGATCCGGCTGACGAGCAAGGTCCCCACGGACGTGATCGACGATGCGTACTTCGCGAAGATGAAGTCGATTGGCCTCAGCGGCTTCTCCGTCAACTGGCAGTACCTCACGGAAGCATTCACACGAGGCGCACAGAAGAACGGCATGAAGGTCTACGCGTGGACACTGAACGACCCGCCCGATCTCGCCGGCGCCGCCCTGCTCGGCGTCGACGGCATCGTCACCGACGACTCGGCGAACACGATCAAGCTCCTGGCGGAACTGCAAAAGAGGTAAGAGAACCAACCTCCCTCTTCCCGGTACTCCGGGAGAGGGTTGGGGAGAGGGGCAAGGTGCGTTCGACATCGCGGACCGATCGATTTTGAAGATTCACGAGACTTCGAATCGACCGCGGCACGGTGTGCCACGCCGCTCGCCCCTCTCCCCCACCCTCTCCCCGGAGTACCGGGAAGAGGGAGTGAAGGCACATTCGCATGACGTCAATCGACGCCTCCCAAACCCTCCCCGTCGTCCCCTACGCGTCCCCCGATATCGACCGCCAATACCGCTACTGGCGCTTCCGCATCCTCGCCACCACGATGGTCGGCTACGCCATCTACTACTTCGTCCGCACCAACATCTCCGTCGCGCTCAAACCCATGGGGGCCGACCTCGGCTACTCCAAGGAGCGCCTCGGCATCATCCTGACCTTCGGCGGCATCACCTACGGCGTCTCCAAGTTCGTCAACGGCTTCCTCGGCGACCGCGCCAACCCCCGCTACTTCATGGCCATCGGCCTGCTCGCCAGCGCGGCGATGAACGTCTTCTTCGGCCTCAGCTCCGCCCTGCTCTTCTTCACCGTCTTCTGGCTGATGAACAACTGGGCCCAGGGCATGGGCTTCCCGCCCTGCGCCAAGAGCATGGCCCACTGGTTCAGCCCGAAGGAGCGCAACCAGACGTTCGGCATCTGGCACATCAGCCACATGCTGGGCGCCGCCCTCGTCTCCGTCCTCACCGCCTATCTCGTCAAACATTTCGGCTGGCGCGCGTGCTTCTTCGTTCCCGCTGGCATGGCGGTCTTCACCGCCCTGCTCATCCTGATCTTCCTGCGCGACACGCCCGAATCGATGGGCCTCCCTCCCGTCGAGGTCTACAAGGGCGAGGAAACCCCGCGCGAGCTCGCTGCCGAGATCCTCGTCGAAGAGCCCTACCGCGCCGTCGTCATCCAGTACATCTTCAAGAACCCCTTCATGTGGATCATCAGCGTGGCCAACCTGCTCGTGTACACGCTGCGCTACACGTCGCTGCACTGGGGGCCGACATACCTGCAGGAGATGAAGGGGTTCAGCATCGTCGCCAGCGGCTGGCTTCAGTTCGGCTCGGAGATGGCCGGTCTCGTCAGCGCGCTCATCGCCGGCTTCGTCGCCGACAAAGTCTTCCGCGGCCGAGCGGGCCGGGTCTGCGTCATCGCGATGGTCCTCATGGCCGTCGCCGTCTGGGCGTTCTGGGTGACGCCCGGCACGATGAAGTGGGCCGCGGGTTCACTGTTCATCGTGATGGGCTTCATGGTCTACGTCCCGCAGATGCTGATCGCCGCGATGGCGATGAACCTCGGCACCAAGCGCGCCGCCGCCGCCGCGGTGGGATTGACGGGGATCTTCGGCTACGCCTCGAGCGTGATGTCGGGCTGGGGGTTGGGCCGGATCGTCGACAAGTCCGGCTGGGACGGCGCCTTCATCGTCATGATCGGCTGCGCGATCGGGACGATGGTGCTGATGGCCATCACCTGGAACGTTGGCGCGCACACCCACGCCCCGGATCCGCCGCGAGGTTTCCCGATGGACGACACCAAGCCCGCCGACGGCAGGGCGGCGATTGTGAAGTAGCAGGTCTGGCCTGCCGCCGTCTTCCTGTCGCCGTCCTACGAGTTCCCGCGCAGTTCGTCTCTGCCGTGAATCTCAAGCTTCCAAAGCGTCTCACTGACGACCTGCTGAAGCTGTCGGCTGCGCTCGAGCGCTGAAAGGCGCTCACTTGACCGAATAAACCGGGACCGAATAAACCGGGACAGCTCTGAATTCTTTCGGACTGTCGCGCGCAGATTCTCATCGTCTTGTGTGTGATAGAAGCCAGAAAACCATGAGGTTTCCTCGCATAATAATTCAGAGCTGTCCCGGTTTTTTTGCCGCGCCAGTTACGGCGGCCGCACTTTCAGGCCCCGGCCGAGAGTTGGAGTGTCCATCAGACCGCGGGGGCTCGCAAGTTCTCAGTCGCGGAAGAAACCGGGACAGCTCTGAATTCCTTTGGACTATCGCACCAAGATTCTCCTCGTCTTTCTATGAGCGAACAAACCGGGACAGATCTGAGCGAACAAACCGGGACAGATCTGGATTTATACGGCCACTTTCAACACACCGGCTTGCGCCAAATGTCCCGATAAAGCCGAGTTATTTTGGTCACAAATATCCAGATCTGTCCCGGTTTCTCTCCGCGGCCTTGGGCTGCAAAATAATCCAGAGCTGTCCCGGTTTTTCTAGATGTCCCTGTTTTTCTGAGGGGGCCGTGGGCGCCGCGCGATCAGCCTCGCGTGCGACTTGCGGCGAGGCCCACGGGCGCGATGAACATCGGCGTCGCGGACGCGTGCGCGACGCCGCGCGAGGGGGTGGGCAGGCC
>JBAUGM010000741.1:0-3071 GCA_049679725.1 Tepidisphaeraceae bacterium | reverse complement strand
GGCGTGTACCAGACGATCGGCGGGGTCGTCGCGGAGGTGAACAACACGCCGATCTACGCGGACAAGGTCGTCTCCGACATCGCGCCCGAACTGGCCGCGAACGCGGCGGCGATGGGGCCCGAGCAGTTCCAGAAGTTCGCCACCAAGGCGCTGGACAGCCAGATCGAGGAGAACATCAAGCGCGAGCTCCTCGTCGCCGCCGCCGAGCGCGGGCTCGACCAGCGCGACAAGGACCGCGCCAAGTTCGGCGCCGAGGCGTGGCGGCAGAACCAGATCACACTGGCGGGCGGGTCGATCGAAACGGCGCGGCGGCGCTTCGCCGAGCAGGGGCGCGACTTCGACGTGGAAGTCAGGGAGGAGTACCGGCGGGTCATGGTCGTGCTGCTCCTGCAGACGAAGATCTACCCGCGCATCCAGGTGAACGCCGCCGACATGCGCCGGTACTACAACGCCAACCGCGATAAGGAGTTCACCACCCGCGACGCCGCCAAGTTCGAGATGATCATGATCGACCCTGCGAAAGTGGGCGGCACGCAACTGGCGAAGGACAAGATCGACGACCTGCACGCTCGCGCCGTGCGCGGCGAGGACTTTGCCGAGCTCGCGAAGTTCAGCAACGGCCCGCGGCTTCGGAATTCCGAGGGCGGACTGTCGTGGCTGGAGAAAGGCGCGTTCACGCTCGTCGCGGTGGAGGAAGCGGTCTGGAAGCTTGGGCCGGGCCAGGTCACACCCGTGATCGAGGACGGCGGGAAGTTCTACATCGCCAGGCTCGATCAGAAGCGCACCGGCCGCGTCGCCCCCTTCGAGGAAGAAGCGACCCAAACGGCGATCAAGGAAGAGCTCACCCGCTTGCAGTTCCGCCCGATGTACGAGGAGATGCTCGCAAAGCTGTACAAGGAATCGATTGTCCGCAAGGACCCCGCGATGATGCGCAGCGCCGTCGAGATCGCGATGCAGTGCTACCCCCAGTGGGCCGCGAAGTGATGGTGTTCACAGCGTCTGCGGGCGGATCTCGTGCACGATCCGCTCCGCCAGCTCCACCGCCGCCGCGCCGTCTTCCGCGGTGACCTGCGGGGTCGTCCCCGTCGTCACCGCGTCGACGAACGCGTCCAGCTCCGCGCGCAGCGGCTCGACGTCCTCGACCTCCAGCGGCTGGACGGTCAGCAGATCCGCGTACGTCAGCCCGGACAGGTCGACCGATGCCCCGCCGCGCGTCCTCGCGATCGCCTCGCGCACGGCGGGGAGGTTCGCGCCGCGCATCACGACGGCGCCTTGCTTCTTCTGGTAGTTGATGGACGCGAACGCCCCGTTCCCGAACACGCGCAGCCGCCGCTCCGTCGCCGCCGCGATGCGGGATGCGGTGACGCTGGCGACGCAGCCGCTCGCGAACGTGATGTAGGCGTTGGCGACGTCCTCGACCGTCCCCACCACGTTCCCGCCGACGGCTTGCACCTTGGCGACGGGGGAATTGGCGAGCTTCAGCACGATGTCCAGGTCGTGGATCATCATGTCGAGCACGACGCCGACGTCGATGCTGCGGAACGACATCGGGCTGACGCGCACGACCTCGATGTACGTCGGCTGCCACTTGAGGTCGAAGAGCGCGCGGACGATCGGGTTGAATCGTTCGACGTGCCCGACCTGCACGACCGCGCCGCCCGCCGCGGCAAGCTCGATGATCCGCCGGCAGTCGGCGGCGTCTTTCGCCAGTGGCTTTTCGATGAGGCAGGCGATCCCCGCGCGCAGGAACGGCTCGGCCGCTGCGACGTGACACTCCGTGGGGACGGTGATCGTGACCGCCTTCACGCGCGACAGCAGGTCGCGTGGATCGGTGAACGATTCGCACCCGTACTGCCGGGCGGTTTCCTCCGCGGACTGCGGGTTGGCGTCGGCGACGCCGACGAGCTTCACGCCGGGCATCTGCGAATAGACGCGCGCGTGCAGCCTGCCCATCCGGCCGCAACCGATCACGCCGACGGGGAGGGGGGCGCCAGACCCAAAATCCGTGCTCGAGCTCATGACGCCGGAAACAATACGGCACGCGGGGCGATGTGGCTACTGCACGGCGCGGCATCGCCGTTCCACCGCGCGGAACCGACAACGTCCGAGATAAGTCAGCCTTGCCACGCTGATACGTACGGCTTGCGCGTGCCTGGCGCGCGAGCCAAAGCACCCCCTCGTTCGCGCCGATACGCTCGATACGACCCGCATCGCTTGTCGCGCGTTCCCTGGCTGTATCGAGGTGGAGATGTTGATGTTTCGGACGTTGTTCGTTGCCGTCGTGCTCTTCGTGTCGACCCCGCTGGCCTCGGGCCAGGCTGCGCTCGTGACGGCGCTGCAGGAGCAGCAGCAAGAGCAACCGACTGTCGGGGCGCAGCCCGTCGCCGCGGCCCAACCGGCGACCCAGCCCGCGCAAAGCGGCGTCGACACGAGCGGCAAGGACCTCGGTGAGATCGACCTGATCAAGGTCATCAAGGGTGAGAAAGCCCTTACCGCCGAGCAGATCTTCCAACTCGGCTACTGGGTCGATTTCGGCAAGGACTTCGTCTTCGGGATCATGAAGCTCATCCCCAAGGCCTTCGCCGCCGTGTTTCTGTTCGGCATCTTCTGGGTGATCTACCGGTTCGTCCGCCGGGTGCTCGTCGGGGCGATGGCGAAGGCGGGCGTGGACGAGTCGATCCGCGACATGCTCTCGTCGCTCTTGAAGTGGTCGATCCTCGGCTTCGGTCTGGTGATCGCGGGGAACCAGATCGGCATTCAGATCGCGGCGTTGTTGACCGGCGTGTCGATCGTGGGGCTGGCGATCGGCTTCGCGGCGCAGGAGACGCTGGCGAACTTCATCGCGGGGATCGTGATCTTCTGGGATCGGCCGTTCAAGGTGGGGGACTGGATCGAGATCGACGGCGTGTACGCGCAGGTGCAGCGCGTGACGTTCCGCTCCACGCGCCTGGCGGCGGGCAACGGCGACATGGTCGTCATGCCCAACACGACGATGCTCAGCATGAAGCTGCGCAACCGCACGACGAACCCGATGACGCAGGTGAAGGTGGAGATCGGCATCGCCTACAACG
>JBAUGM010000740.1:0-8157 GCA_049679725.1 Tepidisphaeraceae bacterium | reverse complement strand
GACCCAGACCGGGCCGATGAACTTCGCGCCCGGGTCGATGCGCGATTGCGGGTCCTGCCAGACCTCGGCGGTCCCGCGCCGGGCGCGGACGATCGTCGAGTCGGGACGCTTCCACTGCTGGAGCAGGTCGATGAGGAAGTACGCGACGTCCTGGTCGGACGTCTGGTCGTACGCGTCCCCGTTGACGGAGATCGTCACGCGGTCGATCCGCGGCGTGAACCGGCGCAACCGCCGCCAGGCCGTCAGCGGGTCCGGCGCACTCTGCCAGAGCTGCGCGACCTCGCGCTCCGGCGTCAGCACGACGCGCGCGAGATGGTCGGCGGTGGTGTCATAGAGCCGTTGGAAGCGGACGAACCGGTCCATCTCATCCGTGACGACGCGCTCGCGATACGCGCGCTCGCGCGTGTCGTGCAGGCGCACGAACAGCACCTGCGGCTGGACCCAGTTCAGCACATCCATCACCGGCGCGAGCTTGAACAGCACCAGCGAGCGGGGATCGGTCAGCAGGAACAGCTCGGCGTGGCGGACGATCTGCGACGGTTCACCCTGGCGGACGACCTGCACGCCGTGCGCCGCCCAGAACCGCGTGTGGAGTTGGAACGGGTCCAACCCCCAGACCGTCCGGCTGGCGCTGCGGCGAAGCGCCGGGGCGAGGGCGCTTGGGGCGGGGCTTTGAGTTACCGGACTGACCATCGCGCGGAATCTCCCTGCTGCCTCTTTTTCGACCAGAACCCCGCCGGGACTGAGCAATCGGCGAGGCTGCAACGAATAATCGTAGCTACGGCTCGTAGGGATGAGAAGGAAGGAAGACGAGCCTACCCCGTCAGCCGCCCAACAAAGAGGGTATTGAGGAGGATGGAGCCGCCGTCGATGCCGCTTTCGAGGAAGTATTCCACGCAGTCCCCAACGCCCTGCGTGCTGGGCTGCGCACTGCGATACTTGATTCCGACAATCTCATCTCCGCGGCGGACGACGCCCAGGAGAATGACGGAGTGTCCCGAACCGGGGCGGGAGAAGAGGGCAAAATCGCCCGCCTTCGCCTGATCGAGCGAAACCTCATGCCCCACGTCCACGCGCTCCATGGCCTCCACCATCTGCCGCCAGCGTGCGTGCTTCGGAATGCCGTACCATTCCTTCTGCAACTGGGCGATCTCCCACGGCTCGCGGTCGTTCAACAAGCCATGCCGGTTCGCGACCTCCATGAACACTTCGAGGGTGAAGCCGCAACAGTACCTCCCATCTTTGGCAGCGGGCAGAATTTGAATGTTCTTGAAATTGATCGGCTTGCTCACGCCGCTCCCCGTCAACCCAGAATAGCCGCCGCCATCGGGGGTCCGGATGGCGGCTTCCAAGACCTCTTCGCTAAGATCGCTTTCCCAAAATGACCAGACCACAATGCCGATCGTCAGCGCTCCCACGAGGATGGGAGTCATCCGCCACAATCTCGCGCTGACAGAGCCATGCGCACGCACCATGCCGCTAGCCCTTTTTCGCCACGTTGGTACCGAACACGACGGTCGCGGGCGGTGCGCCGGCGATAGACACGGAGACGCGGAAACGATTCAACCCCTTGCGGTCCTTCGTGTCGATTGAGACGGCGAGCGGCACTTCCTCACCGGGGAGGATTTCAGACCGCGGTACTGTGGCACCGGTACAGCCGCAACTGGTCACGATCCCTTCGACCCGCATCGGCCGATCCCCGTCGTTGCGCAACCGAATCTCCTTCTTCAAAACCTCGCCTTCCTCGACGTCGCCAAGAAATACGCCCAGTATCTTCCCGGATGTTACGACGGGTTCATGCTTGGACGTTTTCCTCTCCGGGAGGAATGAAATTCCGAGAAGACTTAGAGCGGCGACAATTAGCGACACGTCGGCCCGTGGTATTAATCTCATGTCGGAGCTCTCTGACGTCGAACGAACGAGCCGTCTCTACAACTGTTTAGAAACGGAGAGTTCGACATGTACATTACTCCGGCGGAATCTCGCACTGCCCACCGCTCAGCTTGCCGTCCTTTTCCGGCTGGGTCGTCAGTGTCGGCTCGATTTTGACCTTGAACTTGTTTTCGGGGTCGCTCGAGCACGCTTCTGTCTGCGCTGTGCAGTTGCCGGTCGTGTAGCAGGTTACGTCCGACCCAGCCCCGTTGGTGCACTTCTTCGCCTGGCCGCTCTCCGGGTCAACGGGGTTGCACCTCAGGATGTTTTCCGGAGTGATCCAGCGATTCGCTTCGCCGGCGGCGACGCACTGCGGGCAGATCTTTCCCGAGATACACCACTCGGCCTTGAGCTCCCAACACGACTCGGCCGCGATCGTGGGTTTGCTCACGACGCTCGCCAGAACGATCAGCGACCCGCACAAGCTCACCAGGACGCTTCGACTCTTTCCCAGCTTCATCAAATGCCTTCCTTTCCGTAGCAGAGATGACTCGTCGGTAATCACGCTGTTCTCATTTGCTCATTGCTTTCCGGCCGTCCCGAAAACGCCGGGCGCAGACAAGGATGATCGCTGCCACGGCAAGACCTGAGGCTCCGATGCGAATGGAGTCGCGCCAGGTCCGGCGGCGCCCGGTGTCCAGAAAGAGTTCATCGCTTGCCGCCAGAGCGGCGGGTTCGGCGCGCTGCGGGATCAGTGTGCCGTCGCTCCCGACGGCATACAGCACGCTCGAACCATCGGGAAATCTCCGCGAGAGATGTGTATCACGGGGCGCGGCGCCACACATCGACGTCAGATCACTCTGCGCATCTTCCGGGTCGGTCGCGGAGATGCCCAGCTTTTCGATCAGGGTGTGTCTCGATGCACGAGGTGTATCGAAGTCTCGGTCATCGATCTCCACGGGTATCCAAAACCCGCGCCCTTCATGCTGGACCACCTCTCGGCGCTTGATCACCATCTCACGGCCTAACCTTCCGTCGCGCCAACGCCATTCGATGCGCTGGACGCCCCACGCGTGCTCGGGCGCCACAAAGATCTTGACGAAGGGAGCCACCGCGGCTCGGCTTTCGTGATGAAACACGGCAAGAGAGATAAGACGCCCATCGTCTTCGATCCGTGTTTCTCGGCGAAACGCCTTGAACTCCTCGCAGATCTGCTCGATGGTTCGCTCGCCGTCGCCGTACGCGAACAGCAGGGGACTCGGAATCCGGAACATCGCAAGTCGCTGGAGCAGCGCCGGATCCGCGGCACTCCGGTCGCCAATCTCTTCCATCGCTACAGCCGCGTCCGCCTGCCAGTACCCGCGCTTTTGTTTGGATTGATAGACGAGAAAGTCGAACAGTTGCGGTGGCCTTCCGCTCGAGGGGACCAGCGTCTTGCCGGCGGCACAGAACGCGCCGGAGCGGGACGCGACCGACATGCCTTCCCACGTCACCGTGCCCTCATTGGTGACCCTGAACCGAAACTTCACGGGGGGCAGTTGATCACCCAACGATAACAAATGAGCACGGAAGAGGCCTTCCCGCTCGTCCGCTTTCGCCGCCTTGAGCTTGGCGACCATCTCGTCGCTCTGCGGGTTGAAGGGTTCGCTCCACGCGGTCCCGGCTGAGAAAAGCACGACCAGAACGATGGACACGACGGGGGTCGGTTTCAAACTCCGCCTCCTTTCGTGAAGTCATCGTGAAGGCGAGCTCCGGTGCCAGAGTCGGTTCGAGCGTTATCCAGGAAACGAGCCATGCCGTTGACGTCGTCGGTCCGCCCGAGAAAGACCTGATCCACGCGCCCGCCATTCCGCAGGACTGCCAAGGCCGGCGTAGAAATCCGCAAGCGGTTCCCGCCCCGCGCAAAGGCTGGGAGAAAGGGCGCGGTCAACCCGTTGGCGTTCCCGGAATCTGATTCGAGATCGACCAGCGCAATCCATCGCGATTTGCTTGCGGGCCAACGTCGCTGAACTTCCGTCATCAGTTGCTTGCACGTGCCGCACGATGAGGAGACAAACAGTATCGCCCGAACATCGTCCCACTGTGCACCAGCCTCGAACTCGATCAGCGCATCGAGCGTTGTTCCGCTTGCCTCGTCAGCAATCAGGTCAACGGCAACCGTCGGTCCGCGTGCGTTGGTCGTATTGGAGCCGAACGCCAGCCAGGGCAGCGTGAGAACCACCGCCGCAGGCGCGACCAACGAGCGCCATTTCACGGCCGCCGATGGCCCGTCCCGATCCGGCTTCACGAAGCCCTTGACGGCACAGAATCCGGCGGCGGCGAGCGCAAAAGCGGAGGGAGCGAAGGGCGGAACATCCGCCGCGCCGAAGCAGCCGCAGCGCAGCCCGTTCACAGTCAGGACGATGCCCGCAACGGCGAGGGCGAGCAATCCGATCGCCGCGATTCGGTCACCGATTCGATCGAACGCGCCATAGAACAGCGCCACAAGCAAGGCCGCGTCGAACGCCAGGGCCAACGACGCCCAGCGCTCCGCGGACGGCATGCGCACCTTGAACGCGATCGCGACGATCAGCACGACGCCGATGAGACAGCGCGCCAATGTCTGAATTTTCAAGGGCCTCGAAGACATGTCGTCGTCACCCTCACTTGGGCACGATCACGGCTGCATCCACGACTCGATCGAGCGGCGACCACACCGCGCGGTAACTGCTTCGCCCTGTCGCTCGGTCCACGAGTTCTTCCTGCTTCAACAATTCCACGTGACCATCCACGAAACCAAAGTTTGCCGCGCCGCGCGGGTCCACCATGACGCCCTGTTTCCGCCGATGGCGGTTGAACGCGATCTGCGAGGCGCGGGCGTCGAAGCGATCGGGCGTGGCATCGGGCGGGTCGGACCAGACGATTCCCTTGCCCGCCCCGAACCGCTCGCCCGGCTTTCCGACCAGGCCGACGATCGCCTGGGCTGTGTGCTTGAGTGGATTGGTGCCGTTGACGGGAAGCTCGGACCAGCTTTCCACGATCAGAAGCAGATGGCTGCTCTCGCGCCCCGCGCCATGTTTGAACAGACGGCCCGGCGGGGTTTCAGATTCCAGCTTCGCCTTCACCCCGCTGCTCACCGCGCCGCTGGCATAAAGGTTCATCGAGTAAGACCGTACGGATTCTTCCAGATCGTCAGGGCAGACGAAGACTCCGCCCGCCAACCCCACGCTCGGGTCGGCGCCGGCGGGGATCGTCCCGGCGCGGCCGACTTTGTCCGGGGCCGTGATGTGGGGGCCGATGATTGGTTCGAGATACCAGAAATGACCGCTCTCACCGGAGTTAGGCGGGAACGCGCCCTTATTCTGCCCAGCGTAGGAGATCAGCGCGATCGCGAGTTGTCGCATGTTGCTCGCGCAGGCGAGTTGCCGAGCGCTCCGCCGCGAGGAACCCACGACCGGAATCAGGATGGCGGTAAGCAGGACGATGATGCCCAGCGCGACGAGCAACTCAACAAGTGAGAAGCCCCGTCCGCGCTCGGCTGTTGGGTGGAGTGCAACCTCGTCCCATGCGCGAAACTCCTTCGCGACGTGTGCGTCTGAATGTACAACACGGCTGGGGGGGGGGCAAGAAAAAAATCAGCGTTGATAAAAAAGGCCTAGGCGCAGCCGTCTTGCGATTGGCCTGCTGCCATCCATGAGCGGCATTTTCGCGCGGGAACGGGGGATCGACATTTCGCTTGCCCGCACACCGAGCCGGCCCGTACAAACCGGGCATGTCGCGATCATGCCTGCTCGCATCACTGCTGGCCACGATCTGCTGTCTCATCGCCGCTGGGTCGGCGCCGGCGCGGGACAAGCCCAACGTCCTGTTCATCGCCGTGGACGACCTGAACCACTGGGTCGGCTACCTCGGCCGCAACCAGCAGACGGCGACGCCGAACATCGATCGGCTGGCGGCGCGGGGCGTGGCGTTCACGCGCGCGTATTGCGCCGCGCCGAGCTGCACGCCGTCGCGCGCGGCGTTGATGTCGGGGTTGCGGCCGAGCACGACGGGCATCTACGACAACAACGACACCGCCTGGCCGGACGCCATCCCGCCCGACAAGTGCATCCCGGCGCAGTTCCGCGCGGGCGGATATCTCACGATGGCCGCGGGAAAGATCTACCATGGCGGCCCGGGCCGGCCGGGCGAGTTCGAGCAGACGTTCCCTTACGAAGGCGGCAACCCCAACTTTCCGCCGGGCGCCACAGGCGGGCCCAAGGGCGATGCCGGCGGGGTGGGCGGCATCCGCTTCGCGCCGCTCGATTGCGATGACAGGGACCTCCAGGACTATCGCGTCGTCGATTGGTGCATCGAGCAGCTCGGCAAGTCACACGACGACAAGCCGTTTTTCCTCGCCTGCGGCCTCTACAAGCCGCACATGCCGTGGTTCGTGCCGAGGAAATGGTTCGACAAGTTCCCGCTCGACTCGATCCAGCTCCCGCCCTCGCCCGCGGACGATCTCTCCGACGTTCCACCCGCCGGCGTGAAGATGGCCAAGCCCGGCGGCGACCACGCGCGCATCCTCGCCTCCGGGCGCTGGAAGGAAGCGGTTCAGGGCTACCTCGCCGCCGTCGCCTACACCGACATGAACCTCGGCCGTCTGCTCGACGCGCTGGACAAGAGCCCGCACAGGGACAACACGATCATCGTCTTCTGGGGTGATCACGGCTGGCACCTGGGCGAGAAGCAGCACTGGCGGAAGTTCGCGCTGTGGGAGGAAGCGACGCGCGTGCCGTTCATCTGGGTCGCGCCCGGCGTGACGACGCCGAAACAGGTGTGCGATCGCCCGGTGGACCTCATGTCGATCTACCCGACGCTCACGGACCTGTGCGGCCTGCCCACGCCGGCGCACGTCGAGGGCAAGAGCATTCGACCGCTGCTAAAGGATCCCACCTTCGCGTGGGAGACGCCCGCGCTGACGACGTACCAGTTCAACAACCATGCCGTCCGCAGCGGCAAGTGGCGCTACGTCCGCTACGCCGACGGTGGCGAAGAGCTCTACGACCACGCTGCCGACCCGCTGGAGCACGTCAATCTCGCCGCCAAGACCGAGCAGGCGGCGCGCAAGCAGGAGCTGGCGAAATGGATCCCGTCGCGCAACGCGCCGGATGTCGGGAGACGGAGGGGGACGGTGGAAGTGGAATAATCGACCGTCGCCGATGTCGTTGAGCGCTGGGCATTCTTTCCCGTGACACGGTATCATCGCCCTCGACTCGAACCGGGAGGCGTCATGACACAGCGCTTGGCGACAGTTCTAATCGTACTCTTGGGAATGGCGTACTGCGCGTCGGCGCAAGCCCCGATCCCGGGCCCCGCTCCTGCGTCCCCGGTCCCCGCCGCGCCGAATCCCCCGGCTGTGCAGCCCGCGGCCGCAGTCTCCACGCCCGCGCCGTCCGCGGACAAGCTCTCGCTGGCGGACCTGGAAACGCTGCTCGGCCCCGTCGCCCTCTATCCCGACAGCCTGCTCGCCAACGTCTTCGCCGCCGCCGTCTACCCGCAGGAAATCGCAGCGGCCGGCGCGTACGTGAAGGGGCATGGCGACTCGGCGAAAATCGCCCAGCAGGGGTGGGAGCCGGGCGTGCAGGCGATTGCCGCCGTCCCCGATGTGCTCGCGCTGCTTGCCGACAACCCCGACTGGACCGGCGCCATCGGCCAGGCCTATCTCACTCAGGCGCAGGACGTGATGACCGCCGTCCAGTCGCTGCGCGCCAAGGCGAAGAACAACGGCGTGCTCAAGAGCAACCAGCAGATGACGGTGGTCGAGAGCGGCTCAACGATCATCATCGAGTCGCCGCAACCCAACGTCGTCTACGTCCCCACGTACGACCCGGCCGTCGTCTACGTGGATCACGGCCCGTCATCGGGCGAGGTCTTCGCAGCAGGCGTGATCGGCTTCGGCGTGGGCCTGGCGGTCGGGGCGGCGTTCAACGACTACGACTGCGACTGGCACGGCGGCTGCGTCGGCTGGGGATACCACGGCGGCGGGTACCACGACGTGGACATCGACATCGATCGCGACATCAACATCAACACCGGCGACATCAACGTCGACCGCAGCCGGACGAACGTCTCGGGCAACCGCATCGGCAACGAGGGGGCGAAGTTCGAGCCGAACGTGACCAAGGTCAACCAGGCGCGGGCTTCGGGTGCGCTGTCGAGCACCAAGACAAACCAGTTCCGCGGCGCGGGAGCGGGTGGCGTGGGCGGGGCACGTTCGTCTCCGGCGGCGGCGAAGGTGCCGAGGAGCTCGAACGTTGCCAGCGC
>JBAUGM010000739.1:0-11004 GCA_049679725.1 Tepidisphaeraceae bacterium | reverse complement strand
GCCCCGATGCTCGTCGCCCGTACCGGAGCCTCCGGCTTCGTCGGCTCGTTCACCGCCAAGTCCCTCCACGCCGCGGGCCACACCGGCCGCGCGCTGGTCCGATCGTCCAGCCGTCGCGATCACATCGCGCCCTACGTCGCCCAGTGGCGCGAGGGCGAGCTGCACGATGATCAGGCGCTCGCCGGCCTCGTCGCCGGCGCCGAGGCGGTCATCCACAACGGCGTCGACTGGTCCGTCCGCGAGATCCCCACGCGCAACTTCGAGCGCAACGTCCTCGGTTCCCTGAAGCTGCTCGAAGCGTCCCGCCAGGCCGGCGCAGGGCAGTTCTGCTTCGTCAGCTCCGTCGCCGTCTACCACACGATCCTGCCCGATCGCCCGCTCGACGAGAACCACCCCACGTGGCCCAGCAGCACGTACGGCGCGTACAAGGCCGCCATCGAGCCGCACCTGCTCGCGTACCACCAGACGTACGGCATGAACACGAGCAGTTGGCGCCCCGCCGCCATCTACGGCATCGACCCCAGGCTCGAGCGCTCGCAGTGGTTCAAGCTGATCAAGACCGCCAAGGACGGCGGCCACGTCTGCACCGGTCAGGGCGGGAAGATCACCCATGTCCAGGACGTCGCCGACGCGCTGACGCTCGCGATCGGTGACGATGCGGTCGCCGGTGAGTTCTACAACCTCGTCGACGGCTACCTGTACTGGCAGGTCGCCGCCGAGATCGCGAAGGAGCTGACGGGCTCCAACGCGACGATCGACGACCGCAAAGGCAGCGGCCCGCGCAACCAGTTCGACACCCGCAAAGCCATCGCCTTCTTCGACCGTCACGCCAACCCCACCGCCCTGCGCCGGGGGCAAGCGGGCGTACGGGAGTACGTCCGCGACCTGCTCGAACACGTCTGAAGAATCTCGCGCAAGTCCTTGCCGGAACTGAGGAAGCGCCACCTGCGGAGCAAAATGGGTTCGTTTTGTCATTTCTCGCGCATGGAACATTCCGGAAGATTTCGGCACATTTCGGCGCCCCTCATCCGCCGACACGCCGGTGTCTGAGCCGCCAGGCGAAGACCCGGATCCATCGCGCCAGGACGCGCCGCCCCCGCGGATTGGCTTCGTTCCGCCCATTCGCGTTCGCCCTGCACATTCCCGCACATTCCCCCTCCGCACACGCGCGATCCCGTGCGCTATTCGGTTGAGAAAGAGCCCGGCGTGCTCGAAGTCACCCAGCGCGCCTTCCTACACGGGTGAGTCGTGCGCATTTGTCATGACAATCGCGCACGACCGCGCGCGTTTCCCCCGAAAAACGCATCAAAAAATTCCGGATTCTCGTAACTCCTTTTGCGCGATTCTCGTGACATTCGCGCACGGGCGGCGGACGGGGCGGCTTGGCAGAGCCGGCGAAATCCGGTGGTGGCGTGACGCGATATCGCCCTCTGGTCCCCTCCTCGGAGTGCAAAGTGAGTACGCCATCCTGAGGCGAGTTCTACGAGCCGAAGGATTTCGGGTTCGAGGGCCGGTTTCGAACCCGAGATCCCTCAGGTCGCCAAGGCTCCCATCGGGATGACGTACACGGCCTCGACGTAGCCTCAGTAGAGGGTCAAGAAGATCGTCATGCCCCCAGGGCCGCGCGCGTGCGCTCGACGAGCGCGTTGTCGCGCTCGGCCGGTGTCGGGAGGAGGAAGAGGCTGGCGGCGAAGTAGCGGTTGCGCCACGCGGGTGAAACGTTGGCGTGGTCCTCCAGCACGGCGGAGCTGAACTTGTAGTCGTGGGAGTCGTTGCCCTTCAGGAAAACCAGCCGCCGGGCGTGGTCGATCATCGGCTTGGCGGTCGCGTGGTCGGCGCTCAAATAGGCGAGCGCTTTGGACGCCGCGGCCATGCGGTCGGCGCCGGCGGCGTCGAAAACTTCGCTCACCGCGTCGGCGCCAGTTGCTTTCGTCGCGGTCGCTTCGAAGCCGTCCACCGTCACGTCGCGCCCGCGGCCGGGGGCGCCGCGGAAGAGGGGGAGGAACGAGGCCGCCTGCGTCATCAGCATCAGCCGCGTGCGGTCGTCGCCGCTTGCTTCGTACGCGTAGCGCAGCGCGTTGCACGTCGTGACCGCGTGCAGGGAGACGATGCCGGGGCTGCGCATCGTCAGCTCGCCGGCGCCGCAGAGGAGGCCGTCCCAGACCGATTGGGGGGCGATGCCGTTGTTGAGCAGCTCGACGACTTGGGCAGCGGCGTCGCGCTCGGAATTGGCGCGGAGCGTCGAGAGAAGCTGGCGCGCCGCGTCGTCGTCCGGTTTGCCCTCGGCCCACGCGGTCCGGACGTTCGCGACGAGTTCCGCGTTGCGCTTCCACGGGCGGTCGGGCGCGAGGTCGGCCGTTGCGGGATTCTGGTCCTCGAACTTCAGCAGGGCGTACGTGAGCGAGCGGAGGACGGGCTCGGCGTTCTGCCAGCCGATGGCCGAGAGGGTGCGGAAGCTGTTGGCGACGAAGATGGCCTTGTGGCCGATGTCGCGGAAGTCGCGCGGGCCGTAGCGGGCGAAGAGCTCGAACGCTTCGCTCATATCGCACGATCGCGCGATCCCCGCGGCGGCGGCGTCGGCGGCGGGCTCGTCCCATGCGTCCATCGCGCGCGTGAACGCGCCGCGGGCGTCGTCTTTCGCGGGCACCTTCGATTCGTCCACCCGCGTCATGCGCCAGCCGCTTTCGCGCTGCGTCGTGGCCTGCGCGCCCTTGAAGTAGTCCAGCGCCCAGAAGATCGGCAGCCAGCGGTCGGTGTCGGGGGAGGACTGGCTCGCCAGGTGCGCGGAGTTGACGACGAGGACCGCGTGGAACTTGAACCCCACGTTCGGCCGGGGCTGGACGTTGCGCACGCCCGCGAGGAGCAGGGCGGTGAGGATTTCGCGGTAGCTCGTTCCCTTGCCGATGCGCGACGCGACCTCTTCGAGCAGCCGTTCGCGCGGCGTCTCTTCCAGCAGCGCGACGAGCGGCTCGATCGAGTCGTCGAACCGCACGAGCGACGGGTTCAGCGTCGCCTCGGCCGCGGAGACAGTCGGCAGTCGCGAGAGGAACCCGAGCCCCTCGAGCCCGAGCAGCGCCCCGCCCGCGGCGGAGAGCTGCAGCGCGCGCCGGCGTGTGAGGCGGCGACCCGTGAGCGAGCCGGGCGTGGGACGCGGTGCGTGCATCGGACTCAATTCGCGCGCGAAAAAAGCGTGACGTTCCCGCAACCTGGATCATATCATCGAAACGGTGACCCGATGAGTGAACCATCGAAACAACCGAAAATTCCGTGCAGCCTCTGCGGTAAGCCCATCGCCGCGGCGCGACTGGAGGCGTTGCCGGGCGTGACGACGTGCCTGGAATGCGCGAAGAAGAATCCGCCGAAGGTCGACCCGGGCAAGTTTGACCTGAGCCAGTCGAGCCCGATCGATCGAACGGGCTTTGCGCCGACGGACTAATGGGCGAAGACCAAACGCAGAGAAGCAGAGAAGCAGAGGTAGGACGAGAAATCCGCAGCAGGAGAGATCTAATTCACTCTCCTCCTGCCTCTGCTTCTCTGCATCTCTGCGTTCGCATTTGATCCAGAGGGTCGCATCCACCTGTCCTTCGGTGTACCTTCTTCACCTTTCCAACTAGCAACCAGCAACTATCCATGCCCCACATCAACGACCACTATCTCAAGCTCAAAGCCGGCTACCTCTTCCCCGAAATCGGCCGTCGCGTCGCGGCGTTCGCGAAGGAGAACCCCGCCGCCAGGATCATCCGCATGGGCATCGGCGACGTGACCGAGCCGCTGCCGCCCGCGTGCATCGAGGCGATGCACAAGGCGGTCGACGAGCAGGCGAATCGCGAAACGTTCCACGGCTACGGCCCCGAGCAGGGGTACGACTTTCTGCGCGAGGCGATCGCGAAGAATGACTTTCAGGCGCGCGGGTGCGACGTGGCCGCCGATGAGGTGTTCGTCTCCGATGGCAGCAAGTGCGACTGCGGGAACATTCTCGACATCTTCGGCGCCGGTAACACGATCGCGGTGACGGATCCCGTCTATCCCGTCTACGTCGACACGAACGTGATGGCCGGTCACACGGGCGGCGCGGGGGACACGGGCGAATACAAAGGCCTCGTCTACCTCCGCGCGACAGCCGAGAACGACTTCACGCCGGACATCCCCAAGCAGAAGGTCGACATCATCTACCTGTGCTATCCGAACAATCCAACCGGCACGGTCGCGACGCGGGCGACGCTGACGAAGTGGGTCGAGTACGCCAAACAGCACAACGCCGTGATTTTCTTCGACGCCGCGTACGAGGCGTACATCACGGAGGCGAACATCCCGCACTCGATCTACGAGATCCCCGGCGGGCGCGATGTCGCGATCGAGTTCCGCAGTTTCAGCAAGACGGCGGGATTCACGGGGACGCGCTGCGCGTTCACGGTCGTGCCGAAGTCATTGAAGGGCAAGGCATCGGATGGATCGGAGGTCGACCTGTACCGGCTGTGGATGCGCCGCCACACGACGAAGTTCAACGGCGTGAGCTACATCGTGCAGCGCGGCGCGGAAGCGGTCTACTCGCCTGCCGGGCGTGAGCAGACGCGCAAGCTCGTCGCGTTCTACCTGGAGAACGCGAAGCTCATCCGCGAAGGTCTGACGAAGCTCGGCCGCAAGACGTACGGCGGGGTCAACGCGCCATACGTGTGGGTGAAGACGCCGGGCGGCGCGACGAGCTGGCAGTACTTCGACACCCTGCTGCGGGATGCGAACGTCGTCTGCACCCCCGGCAGCGGCTTCGGCGCGGCGGGTGAGGGGTACGTCCGCCTCAGCGCGTTCAACAGCCGGGCGAATGTGGAAGAGGCGCTGCGACGGTTGGAGAAGGCGCGCTAAGGAATCGGACGGCGTCGAGAGATTGCACAGGGTATACTGGTATCGCCATGAAGACGATGCGATCGGTTCACGCCAAACCACGACTGCCTCAAGTCAAACCACGCGCCCGCCGCTGGACCCGTGACGAGTACTACCAGATGGCCGAGCTTGGATGGTTTCAGGGCCAGCACGTGGAACTGATCGAGGGGAGGGTCATTGAGATGCCGCCGCAAACGGAGCTTCACTATGGAACGATCTGCCTGGTTTCCGAGGTGTTGCGTTCGGTGTTTGGCGAGGGCTTCTTCGTCCGCCCTCAAGGCCCGATGAGCGTGGGTAAGTCCTCCGACCCAGAACCGGACGTCGCGGTCGTGCGCGGATCAGCGAGTGACTTCGTCGATCACCCGACGACAGCGATTCTCGCGGTCGAGGTCAGCCTGACCACGCTCCCTTACGATCGCCGCAAAGCCGGGCTTTACGCAAAGGCCGGGGTGCCGGAGTACTGGATCGTCAACCTGACCAAGCGACAGCTCGAAGTTCGCCGTGAACCGCTCGCGGATGATACCCAGCCGTTCGGGTTCACCTACCGCACGACGACGATCTTCAATGTGGGCGAAACGGTGACCTCGCTTGCCGCGACGGCGTCAATCGCCGTCAGTGATCTGCTGCCGCGCGCGACTTGAGCAGCATCGGTGCCCCTGCGCTATTCGATCACGCTCGCCCCCGCCGTCGCCGTGGTCGCGAAGACGTGCGGCGTCTTGCCGAACTTGTCCTGGTAGGCCTTGGTGACGTGCTGCGTCAGCGGCTCGACGGATCGGGGTTGCACGAGCGCAACGACGCACCCCCCGAAGCCGCCGCCGGTCATTCGGGCGCCGTAGACGCCTTTCACCTTCATCGCCTCGTCGCTCAGGAAATCGAGCTCGGGGATGCTCACTTCGTAGTCGTCACGCAATGACGCGTGGCTGGCGGCCATCAGCTCGCCGGCTTGCTCGTAGTGCTTCTGTTCCAGTTTCGTCGCGGCGGTGGTGGCGCGGGCGTTCTCGGTGACGACGTGCCGGCAGCGGCGCCAGACGACGTCGTCGAGCTTGCCGTGCGCCGCTTCGAGTTGCGGCATCGTCACGTCGCGCAGCGCTTTGATCGACGGGTTCTCGCGCTGAAAGAAGCGAACGCCTTCCTCGCATTGCCTGCGGCGCCGCGCGTACTCGCCGCCGGTCAGTTCGTGCTTGACCATGCTGTTGATGATGACGACGCGCAGCTCCACGGGATCGATCGGCACGAACTGCTTCGAGAGGTCGCGGCAGTCGAGCAGCATGGCGTGCCCCGGCTTGCCGGAGGCGACGGCGGTCTGGTCCATGATGCCGACGGGCACGCCGGCGTATTCGTGCTCGGCCTTCTGGCAGAGCAGGGCGATGCGCGATGGGTCCATCGTCTGCCCGGCCAACGTGAGCAGCGCCTGGGCGGTGCCGACTTCGATGGCCGCGCTGCTGGAGAGCCCGCCGCCGACGGGGAGCGTGTTGGCGATCAGCGCGTCCATGCCGGGGAGCGGGATGCCCGCCTTGAGCATCTCGGCGACGACGCCCTTGCTGTAGTTCGCCCAGCTCGGCTCGCCGGGCGTGATTCGCTCCGATGTGGAGAACTCGACGACGCTGCCGGGGAACGCGGTTGACGCGAGGCGGACGAGCCCGTCGTCGCGCGAGCGGCAGGCGATGCGCACCTCCGGCTCGATGGCCATCGGCAGGACGAAGCCGTCGTTGTAGTCGGTGTGCTCGCCGATGAGGTTGACGCGGCCCGGCGCGCGGATGATGCGCACCTTTCCGCCGCCGCCAGCGCCGGCAGGCGCGAAGACCTGCGCGAACTGCTGCTTGATCTGCTCGATTTCTCCGGCGGTCGCGTGCATCGCGGCGAGGATAGAAGTGGGGTTTGCGACGGTCAAGGCGGGCGGAGCGGTTGCGACTTGATTCCCGTCCGCGGAGGCCTAATCTGACGCGCGTCGCGCCGCCACGCGCCCCTCTCGTCGCGCGCGTGTCGCTTCTTTCTTACGGAATCGAAAGGAACTCATGCCCGCGTCCCGCCGATCTGTGTTGACCGCTGCCGTTTCGCTCGTCTTGTTTCTCGGGTTCACCGGCTGCGCCGGGCGAGCCCATGCGGATGATGCGACGGGCGAAGCGGGCTTCACCCCGCTGTTCAATGGGAAGGACCTCGCCGGCTGGTTCTACGGCAGTCGCGGCGGGAAGGTGAGCAAGGCCGGCGAAGGCTACCGCATCGACGCCGATCGCGGCGTGCTCTACTGCACCGAGAAAGACGGCGGCACGCTCCTGACCGAGAAGGAGTACGCCAACTTCATCCTCCGCCTGGAGTTCAAGCTCACGCCCGGTGCGAACAACGGCATCGCTCTCCGCGCGCCGCGCGCGGGGAACATCGCGTACGATGGGATCGAGTTGCAGATCCTCGACGACACCGCCGAGAAGTACGCCAAGCTCCGCCCCGAGCAGTACCACGGGTCGATCTACGACACGGTCGCCGCCCAGCGCGGCCACCTCAAGCCCGTCGGCGAGTGGAACGAGCAGGAGGTGATCGTCGACGGCCGGCGCATCAAGGTGATCCTGAACGGCGCCACGATCGTCGATGCCAACCTGGCCGACGTGAAGGACGAGGCGAAGCTGAAGAAGCACCCGGGCCTGACCCGCACCACCGGCCACCTCGGCTTCCTCGGCCACGGCACGGCGCTGGAGTTCCGCAACGTCCGCATCAAGGAGCTGCCGTAGTGTGGTTCGCGACACGGCGGGAAGCCGTTTCGTCTGTTATGATTCGGTTATGACGATCGCGTCTTTAGAGCCCGTCAAGGTCCAGATCCCGTTGCCCATGGCGCGGATTGAGGAGTTCTGTCGCAAGCGGCACGTGATCGAGTTTGCGCTGTTCGGTTCCGTGCTCCGAGACGACTTCCGCCCGGACAGCGATGTCGACGTGCTGATCACCTTCGAGCCGGGCGTTGGGGTGACGTTGGTCGATCTCGGAAGCATATCATTGGAACTGGAATTGATGCTGGGGCGACGTGTCGACGTATTGGAACGGCAGGGTGTCGAGGAAATGCGAAATCCATTTCTTCGTCCGGAGATCCTGCGCTCCGCGCGGGTGATCTATGCGCGATGAGCGAATGTTCCTGTTTGACATGCTCGACCGCGCGCAACTGGTCGTCACGTTCGTTAGTGGTCGCACCTACGAACAGTTCCAGAAAAACCGGATGCTGCAGGAAGCGGTGATTCGTCAGCTCGAGATCATCGGGGAAGCCGCAAAGCAAGTCACACAGCCCACGCGCGCGTTGCTTCCAAGCCTCCCCTTCAACGAGATGGCGCGCATGCGCGACCTGGTCGTCCACGTCTATTGGGCTGTCAAACTGGAGGTCGTTTGGATGACGGCGACGAAGGACATGCAGCCGCTCATTGACGCGATCGAGCCCCTGCTCCCCCCTGACGTGGCGAACGTGGCCGGCGGATCAACGTGACCGACCTCCGCGGCAAGTTCATCGTCTTCGACGGCGGCGAAGGGTGCGGCAAGTCCACCCAGGCGCGACTGCTGCGCGACCGGCTCGACGCCGAGCACCGGCCCGTCATGCTCGTGCACGATCCGGGCTCCACCGAGATCGGCGAGATGATCCGCGCCATCCTGCTCAACCCCGCCAACAAGAACATGGCCATGCGCTGCGAGATGCTCCTCTACATGGCGTCGCGGGCGCAGATGATGACGGAGAAGATCCTGCCGGCGCTGGACGAGGGGTGGATCGTCCTCTCCGACCGGTTCGTCTCCAGCACCCTCGCCTATCAGGTGGGCGGCGACGGGCTGACGGCCGACGAGATCCGGCGCACGGCGGACATCGCCATCAAGGGCCGCTGGCCCGACCTCACGCTCATCTTCGACCTGCCCGTCGAAACGAGCATGGCGCGCGTGCGGCCGAAGTTTTCGCTGTTCCCCGATGATCCCTCGGCCGGGCTCGACCTGGACCGCATCGAGAAGCGCCCGCTGGAATACCACCGGCAGGTGCTCGAGAACTACCGGTCGCAGGCGAAGGCCGATCCCGCGCGCTACCGGATCATTCAGGCCGACCGCACGCCGCAGGAAGTGCATGAGGACGTGTGGCGGAACGTGACGGCGCTGAAATGACGGTGATGGCAACGACTTCCAGCGCACGACCCGCCCGACGCGCCCGCGACCTCGGCGTGCGCATCGGCGTCCTGCCCGTCGGGCGATGGAACGCCATCACCGATGTCGCGGCCGTGCTCGTGGGGCGCACGACGCTCATCGAGGGCGACGCGATTCGCACGGGCGTTACCGCGATCATCCCAGCCGACGGCAACCTGTTTCAGCGCAAAGTTCCCGCGGCGGTCTACGCGGGAAACGGGTTCGGCAAGCTCGCGGGGAGCACGCAGATCGACGAGTTGGGGACGATCGAGACGCCCATCGTGCTGACGAACACGCTCAGCGTCGCCGTGGCGATCGACGCGCTGGTCGACCACGCGCTGGCGGCGCCGGGGAATGAGTCGGTGCGATCGGTGAACGCCCTCGTCGGCGAGACGAACGACGGCTATTTGAACGATGTCCGCGGCCGGCACGTGCGCAAGGAGCACGTCCGCGCCGCCATCGACGGCGCCCGCGGCGACGGGCCGGTCGAGGAAGGGTGCGTCGGCGCGGGCACGGGCACCGTCTGCTTCGGTTTCAAAGGCGGGATCGGCAGCGCGTCGCGCGTGTTGCCCGGAAAGCTCGGCGGATACACCGTCGGGGTGCTCGTGCAGACGAACTTCGGCGGCGTCCTCCAGATCGACGGCGTGCCCATCGGGAAGGAACTCGGCCGATTCATGTTCAGCGACAAGCTCGGCGACGTCGACGGCTCCTGCATGATCGTCGTCGCCACCGATGCGCCGCTCGACGCGCGCAACCTCAAGCGTCTCGCGAAGCGCGCGTTCCTTGGGATCGCCAGGACGGGCGGGATCGCGTCCAACGGCAGCGGCGATTACGCGATCGCCTTCTCGACCGCGCCGTCGCTCCGTGTCGAGCATCAACCGAGATCGCCTCTGCGAACCGTCGAGCTGCTGCACGACGATTTCGTCTCGCCCCTGTTCCTTGCCGCCATCGAGGCGACGGAGGAGGCGATCGTGAACGCGCTGTTCACCGCCGACACGATGACGGGCATCGACGGCCGCCGTGTCGACGCGATGCCGCGGGAAACCGTCCTCGACATCCTCCGCAAACACAACCGGATTCACCCGTGAGCAACTTCGTCTACATCAACGACTCGTTCGTCCTGCGCGAGCAGGCGGCCCTCCAGATCGACGACCTGGCGGTCCAGCGCGGCTACGGCATCTTCGATTTCTTCAAGGTTACGGGCGGCCGGCCCGTCTTTCTCGACGATCACCTCGACCGCTTCGAGCATTCCGCGGCGCGCATGCGGCTGCCGATCGGGAGGACGCGCGAGGAGCTGAAACGCGTCCTCGCCGAGCTGTTGCGGCGAAACGACATTCCCAACGCCGGCGTCCGCCTGACGCTCACCGGCGGGTACGCGCCCGACGGCTACACGATCGCGCGGCCCAACCTGATCATCGGCCAGCAGCCGCTGCGCACGGACCCGCAACTGGCCACATCGGGCATTCGCCTCATCACGTATCCCCACCAGCGGCAACTTTTCGACGTCAAGACGCTCGACTACCTCATGGCCATCTGGCTGCAGCCGCTCGTGCGCGAGCGCGGCGGGGACGATGTGCTGTACCATCGCGACGGCATGATCTCCGAGTGCCCGCGTTCGAACTTCTTCATCATCACGCGCGACGGCAAGCTGGCGACGCCGGGCGAGAACATCCTCCGCGGCGTGATCCGCAAGCACGTGCTGGACCTCGCGTCGAAACGGATGGGGGTTGAGCAGCGCCCCGTCACGCTGGAAGAGGTGCGCGACGCGGCCGAGGCGTTCGTGACGAGCACGACCAAGGGGATCGTGCCGGTCGTCGAGGTGGACGGGCGTCCGGTCGGTCCCGGCCGGCCAGGCGAGATCACGCGGTCGCTCGGCGCCGCGCTGGTCGAGCGATCGCAGGCGGCTTCGCGTGGGCTGGGTTGAGCGGTATGGTGGACGCTTGAAGGCGCCAACCTCCCTCTCCCACGTACTCGGGGGAGAGGGCGGGGGAG
>JBAUGM010000738.1:0-11633 GCA_049679725.1 Tepidisphaeraceae bacterium | reverse complement strand
TAATGAACAAGAAGTATATTGTGCGGCTGGAGGCGTCGGAACGCGTGCAGTTGCAGAAGTTGGTGTCGGCGGGCAAGGGCGCGGCGCGGAAGCTGCTCCACGCGCGCATCCTGCTGCACGCCGATGTGGTGCGCGCAGGACCTCCCCGCGAATCACTTCTGGGAGAGCATGGGGTTCTTGCCGATCGCGTTCCGCGCGGGGAGTACGGGGAAACGCCGCGTGCACATTTTCTGGCAGCGGCGCATCAATGCCGAGGACATGGGTGAGAAAGGGACGCCGTACTGGTATCCGTGTCAGACGAACAGCGGAGCGATCCGCGAGGATCGGCTGGTGTTCCCCATCCCGCCGGGGACGCACTGGAAGGAGGTGCAGGCCGTCGCCATCGCGCCGACGCAGACGCCGGCAGCAACAATAGAGTTTGCACCCGTACGCGCTGCGCTCGAATACCGCTCGCGTGGTCTATCAGTTGTGCGTGGTCCCGGGCAGCCACGAAGTCGTTCTCCGGGAACTCGTTCACGATTCTCACTCCATCCGGGACGTGGGCTTTGCAACACGCAACGTATGTGCGGCCGCTGCCGCAAGGACAAGCGGCGTTTTCGTTTCCAGCCACGGCGGGATGGGAAAACGCGGCTTCGTGCGCGGAGTCGCCACGATTTTAGCGCGGCGCTTTTCACGCTTTCGCTTCTCTCGTTTGCGATTCTTCTTATGGTTACGACTCATAGCGTTGAGTCGAGTATTCCGTTGCTTCGGCGCGGGTCGCCTGCTTTGGGCCGCGGTTTGCCGTTTGTTCCCTTCTTCGCATGGATCGAAAGATTAGTCGGCTCAGCCCACCCCGGCAAACTCTCGCCCCGCCCGCCCCTTGGCCGATGACCCTTTTCATCCCACCGGCATCGGCGCAGCGCGCGCCGCGCGTTACAACGCGATGACGTGGAAGACGGCGACCGCATCCTCAACTACGCCAATATGCGGCCCAAGCGGCTTCGTTGGTGGGCGACGGCCGTCACAGCGATGCTCGTCTCCTACCTCAGCGGGTACGGCGCGTACCGGAGTAGCACCGCAGTGGTAAAGGCATACCTGTGCGGCGGAGGTCCCCCCGCGCTGCTTATCAGCCTGGAGTCGCCTACTCGCAAAGCGGTATACCAGTTGTACCGACCTTGCATCGCCGCTGAGGAATGTTGGTACTGGCTGACCTACAGCGCGTAGCCCGCCGCCCTCCTTCATGCCGATTCGGGTTTCTTCGTGGATCAAGTTCCCGCGCATCGACCTACGCGGTCGATCGGACGTGCGTCCGGTTCTGAACGGCCGGCGGCGTAAGGCCCGCCCGCCCTTGGCCAATGGCGATTCCATGGCCGTCTGCACGGGAGCTGCGCGCACACCATGGGCGAGATCGAGAACGCGAACACGACGGCGGGGGCGGATGTCTGCGTGCGTTCCCGCGGTCGGGTAGGATGGTGGGATGACGATCGCGGGGACCGACATCGGCGAAACATCGGAGCTCGCATGACTACGCTCGACTACGCAAAACCAACTCCCGTACAACGGCGTTGGGTGCGAACCGCACTTATCGTTCTCGGCGGGATCGGTGTCACTGCAATCGTCTTCTGCGTCGCCGGATGGCTGGTGATCTCGCAGATGATGAGCGGCCCCAAGGTGGCCTTGCTCGATTTTGACTCGGTAAAGTGGCAAGCCGCCTCTGAGCCCGACGCCACGCACAACTCGGTACGCCTTCGGATGGCGGACAGCTTTCTGGACGGCCAACAACCAATCGGAAAGTCTCGCGAGCAGATCGTCGCGCTGCTCGGCGAGCCTGACGACACGCCGTACTTCAACGAGTACGACATGGTTTATTACCTTGGGCCGGAGCGCGGTCCGATGGGCATCGATTCGGAGTGGCTCGTTCTTAAACTGACTCGTGGCAGCGTGACGGAAGCTCGTTTGGCCACAGATTAGCAGCGGCGGCCAAGCCGGCCATTGAACGTCGTTCCGTAATCTGTCACCCCCCCGCCTGCGACGTCCGCAAGACCTCGGAAACCGATGGCGATTCCATGGCCGTCTGTACGGGAGCTGCGCGCACACCATGGGCGAGAACGCGAACACGAAGGCGGTGGCAGCGACGTCTGCGTGCGTTCCCGCGGTCGGGTAGGATGGTGGGATGACGATCGCGGGGACCGACATCGGCGAATCATCGGACGAGGCCGTGCTGCTCGATTACCTGCGGGCGCGCGACGTCGCCTGCCCGTTGTGCGGCTACAACCTGCGCGGCCTCACCGCCGGCCGGTGCCCCGAGTGCGGCCGGGAACTGCAACTGAGCGTGGGGCTGGTCGAGCCGCGGATCGGTGCGTGGGTGACCTGCCTCGTCGCCGTGACGGCGGCGGGCGGGATGGGGTTGATGGCGATCCTCTCGATCGCCCGGCACGGCTGGGAGGTGGTGTTCGCCCCCGGGGGCGCGGTCCAGGTCGTGACCATTTCGTACTTCCTGGTCACCGCCGTCGTCGTGCCGGCGCTGATCGTGCTTCGCCGGCGGTATCGACGGTTGTCGCAAACAGCCCAGTGGGCGCTGGCCGGCGTGGCCGCCGCGCTGACCGCACTGGCCTTCGCGGTGCTCATCGCGGGGCAGTAGGGTCCGGCGGGGACCGCGCTGGAGCGCGCGGCGTGAGCTGCTTCACATCGCGGGATGACGCGGGATGGGTTAGGTGGGGGAAAACCCGTGGAGAACCTGTCACCGTGCCGTGCGGGGATTGTTAGGACTCCGGTCGAGGGTTATAACCCCCCAATGGCTGGCTCATTCACCCACCTTCACGTTCATACGCACTATTCCCTGCTCGACGGCGCGTGCCGCTGTAACGACCTCGTCAAACGCACGAAGGCGCTGGGGATGGATTCGATCGCCATCTCCGATCACGGCTGCATGTTCGGCGTGGTCGAGTTTTATAATGAGGCGAAGAAGGAAGGGATCAAGCCGATCCTCGGGATCGAAGCGTACATGGCCCCGGGCGACCGGCGGGATCGCCAGCAAGTGAACGGGGAGTCGGCGTTTCACCTGCTGCTGCTGGCGCAGGATCTGGAGGGGTATAAGAACCTCATCAAATTGTCGTCGCTCGCCTATCGCGAGGGGTTTTACTACAAGCCGCGCATCGACAAGGAAATCCTCCGCGAGTTCAACAAGGGGATCATCGCCACCAGCGCCTGCCTCGGCGGCGAAGTTGCGTCGTCGCTGATGAAGCGCGATGCCAAGGCCGCCCGCGCCGCGGCCCAGACGTACGCCGACATCTTCGGCGAGCGATTCTTCATCGAAGTGCAGAAGCACATCAAGGAGCAGGATCAGGTCAATCCGGAGCTGGTCGAAGTCGCCAACAAGCTCGGCGTGGGGCTGGTGGCGACGAATGATGTTCACTTCCTGAACAAGGAGGATCACGTCGCGCATGACGTGCTCTGCTGCATCAGCATGGGCCGGCTTGTGAACGATGAGAGCCGGCTGAAGTATTCGACGGAGCTGTACCTCAAGAGTCCGGAGGAGATGCAGCAGGCGCTGGGCAGCTTCCCCGGCGCAATCGACAACACCGCCCGCATCGCGGCGATGTGCAACGTCGAGCTCGACTTCTCGAAGCGGTATGCGCCGGTCTACAAGGTGCCACAGGAGAAGCTGCGCCCGCTTTCTACTCGTGGCTTGGGCGTCTCGCCCGAGCTTCCTGCACAAGCGGAACAAGAACTCGGGCAAGATGCCCAAGCCACGATAAAGGACGACGAGGCCTACCTCCGCCAACTCTGCGAGGAGGGACTCGTCTGGCGCTACGGCACGACCGACGTCTCCCCCGCCGTCCGCGAGCGGCTTGAGAAGGAAGTGAAGATCATCGCGATGAAGGGGTTCTGCTCCTACTTCCTCATCGTCTGGGACTTCTGCAACTACGCGCGCGACAACGGCATCCCCGTCGGCGCGCGTGGTTCGGGCGTCGGCACGATGGTCGGATACCTGCTGGGCCTCTGCAACGTCGATCCGATCACCTACGGCCTGCTGTTCGAGCGGTTCATGGACCCGAGCCGCAACGAGATGCCCGATATCGACATCGACATCTGCCAGGACGGCCGCGGGAAGGTCATCGATTACGTCCGCAACAAGTACGGGCACGTCGCGCAGATCATCACGTTCGGAACGCTCGCGGCCAAGGCGGCGTGCAAGGACGTCGGCCGCGTGCTCGGCGTGCCGCTGGCGGAGATCGACAAGCTGACAAAACTCATCCCGGGGTTGCCGGGGACGAAGCTCGGCAAGGCGCTTCAAGCGGTCCCGGAATTGTCGGACCTGTACAAGTCGAACGCGCAGATCAAGCAGGTGATCGACCTCGCGTTAAAGCTGGAGGGGCTGTGTCGGAACGCGGGGGTTCACGCCGCGGGCGTGATCATCGCGGATCAGCCGCTCGATGGGGTGATCCCGCTGTGCCGGGATAAGGAGGACAACGTCCTCACGCAGTTCGAAGGTCCCATCGCGGAAAAATGCGGGCTGCTGAAGATGGACTTCCTCGGCCTGCGCACGCTGACGACGCTGACGCGCTCGATCGAGCTGGAGCAGCAGACGCGCGAGATCCGTCCGGTGAAGTGGTCGCCCAGGCAACCGGCGCCGCCGATGGATGAGAAGGATCGCATCGACATCGAGAAGATCGACCTGGCCGATGCGAACGTCTTCAAACTCTTCCAGCGCGGCGAAACCCGCGGCGTGTTCCAGTTCGAATCCGGCGGCATGCAGGACCTGCTGATGAAGATGCAGCCGGACCGCATCGAAGACCTCATCGCCGCCAACGCGCTGTACCGGCCGGGGCCGATGGAGCTGATCCCGACCTACTGTGCGCGCAAGCACGGTAAGGAGAAGGTGCCGCAGGTGCATCCGATCATGGACAAGATCCTCGAAGAGACCTACGGGATCATGTGCATCCAGGAGGACGTCCGGGTTGCGCTGGCTGATGGGACGGAGAAGCCGATCAAGCATGTCCGCCGCGGCGATGTCGTTCATTCGCTCAACCCCGCCACGCGTGTGTTCGAATCCCGCGAATGCCACGGCTGCGGTCCGACGCGACGCGGCGACGGCGTGAAGGTGACGCTGGAGAACGGTTTCAGCATCACGCTCACTGACGACCACAAGGTGCTCACTTACCACGGGTTCAAAGAGGCGGGCGTGCTCGACGTGGCCGCCGACCTCGTGGCGGTCGGTCTTGACGTGCCGCAGGAGAAAGCGACGGCACGCCATCTTGCGCCGTGGCTCGGCGACGACGAGAGCGTCGCATACCTCATCGGGACGCTGATCGGCGACGGCTGCCTTACGACTGCGGGCTGTACGATTGCTACGGGTCGCGAGAACGACCATCGCTTACTCTGCCGGTGGCTCCGCGACCATCTGCCTTCGCTCCATCAGCACGAGTACTTTCACGGGCGGTCCTGGTATCTCAGCGTCTGGCACGACGAGTTGGCGAATGATCCCGCTCACGGGAATCGCAAGACTCGATTCCACCTGTGGCTGGAGTCGCTGGGGCTGAAGTGCAAAGCTGGGGCAAAGCAGGTGCCGGAGGCGCTATTCCGCTGCAGTTCGCGGGTCCGCGCCGCGCTATTCGCGGGGTTGCTCGATTCCGACGGGTGCACGGCAGTCACGCGCAAAGGACGAGGCGTCTGCTTCCTTTCGAGCACGTCGCCGCAGTTGCTGGAAGACGTCCGTCGCCTCGCGCAGCTCGAAGGCATCGCCTCGACGATCCGCCGCAACCGCATCCAATTCTGGAACGTCGTGCGGTTGCGCGAGCTCGTCGAAGAGCATCTGCTGGTCCGCCGCTTCGAAGGCAAGCTGACCGCCGGCCGATCGATCGGCTGGGTGCCGCGTCAGGTCGTGTTGGAAGTCGCCGGGCTAGATCATTCGCTCCGCGCGTTCTGCCGGCGAACAGGTATCCAGCGCACCGGGCTTGGGCATGATCATCCGTTTGTGAAGGCCAGCACCGCCGCAAAGGCCGGCCTCGACACCGGCGGCGTGCGGTTCATGCGCATCGCGTCGATCGAGCATGTCCACGATCAGCAGTTCTATGGCATGAGCGTACAGCAGCATCACAACCTGCTGGCTAACGGCATCGTCGTGAAGAACTGCTATCAGGAACAGGTCATGCAGGTCTTCAACCAGCTCGGCGGGATTGAGCTGGCCAACGCGTACAAGCTGATCAAGGCCATCAGCAAGAAAACCATCGACGTCATCGCCAAGTTCCAGCCCGCGTTTATTCAGGGCACGATGGTGAAAGGCGTCAGCAAGGAGAAGGCGGAGGAGATCTTCGACCTGATCCTGAAGTTCGGCGGGTACGGCTTCAACAAGAGCCACTCATCCCGCTACGCGATCGTCGCGTACCAGACGGCGTACATGAAGACGTACCACCCCGTCGAGTACATGGCGTCGGTGCTCACGTTCGAAATGGGCGACTCGACGAAGATGGTCGAGTACATCGAAGAATGTAAGCGTATGACGCTGCTCGACGGCAGCCGCGGCATCGGCGTGCTCCCGCCGGACATCAACATCTCGGACAAGGACTTCACGCCGGTGTACGTCGAGGAGGAAACGAAGAAGGGGCGAGGGGCAAGGGGAAAGGGGCGAGAGAAGAAAGGGGTCATCCGATTCGGGCTGACGGCGGTGCGCGGGGTGGGTGAGAAGGCAGTCGAGGCGATCGTCGAGCAACGACAAGCGGGCGGCGCGTTTCGCAGTCTCTATGACTTCACCGAGCGCGTCGACCTGCGGCAGGTGACGCGCGCGACGCTGGAGGCGCTGATCAAGTGCGGCGCGTTCTCCAGCGTCAGCCCCAAGCGCGCCCCCCTGCTGGAGATCCTCGACCGCGCGGTCGAGATGGGCCAGCAATCGCAGCACGACAAGCGGATGGGCCAGATGAGCATGTTTGGCGGCGCGCAGGCGGCCGCGGCGCCGAGCGTGGCGCAGACGATGGGCGATGCGCTGCCGGACGTCGAGGAGATCGCCAGCGCCGATCTGCTCAAGTTCGAGAAGGAACTGCTCGGCTTCTACATCACCAGTCACCCGTTGGCCGAGCACCAGGCGGCGCTGGAGCGCTACAGCACCGCCAGCACGAAGGAGGCGATGGCCACCTCCGAGGGGACCGAGGTCATGATCGGCGGGATGCTCTCGGCCGTGCGGTCGAAGGTCGCCAAGTCGGGGCGCAGCGCGGGGCAGAAGTGGGCGATCCTCGAATTGGAAGACCTCGACGGGAAGATCGAGGGGATGTGCTTCGCCGAATCGTACGCGGACATCAGCCAGCGCTACCCCGGCGTGCTGTCGGCCGAGCGGATCGTCTTTATGAAGGGCAAGGTCGACAAGAAGCGCGAGACGCCCTCGCTGATGGTCAACGACGTGCTGCCGATCGAGGTGGCGGTCGAAAAACTGACGACGAACGTCGGCGTGAAGCTCGACCGGACGCGCCACGCGCCGCACGTCCTGCCGCAACTTCGCGACGTGCTGGGCAAGCACCCTGGCAAGAAGGACTTCTTCATCCAGGTGCCCACCAGCGACGGCAAGAAGGTTTCTCTCCGCGTGGGCGGCGACGGGCGCGGCGTGCGCATCACCAAGGACCTGATCGACGACCTCCAGCAACTGCTCGGAAGTGAGAACCTCATGCTCGCGGGTGAAGGCTCGCGGCGTGCGAAGCGGTTGCAACAGCAGGCGCTGTTCAAAGAGGAGCAGCCGGTCGACGATTCGCTCGACACGACGACCGCGATGGAGGCGGAGATCGCGGCTTACGTGCCGGTGGGTGCAGACGACATCGCGGATTGATCCTGCTCCCTCTCCCCGTGCTCGGGCCGATCAACATCAGGGTCCTGAGCCGTTTAGGCGTCAGAGGTAAGAATCATCGTGAACGACAGCGGCGGCAGGTCGATCCGCAGATTCCCACCGGCGATCTGCGGGGCCGGCACGTCCTCCGGCACGATCACGTCCGGTCGCTCGAAGCTGTTCGCCGCCTTCGGATCGATCCCCACGAGTTGCCGAATACCCGTGACGCGCGCAGGCGGCTTGTCGTCCCACACGATCTCCGTCGCCAGCGCCTTCCCCAGGCTGCGGTTGACGAGGAACACCGCCCCCTTCCCCGCCGCCGGGTCGAAGCTGGCCGAGACATCGAGCACCGGCATCTCGCCGAAGCGCTTCGTCTCGTAGCGCGGGCTCTTCACGTCGGCCGCGAGCGACGTGCCCCTCGCGTGGCGCGCGAACAGCTCGAACGGGTAGTACGTGCTCTGCTTGAGCAGCCCGTTGCGCGTCGTGAGCATCGGCGAGATCACGTTCACGATCTGCGCGATGCACGCGATCTTCAGCACGTCGCACTTGCGCAGGAAAACGCTCAGCCACTGCGCAACGACCAGCGCGTCCTCGAGGTTGTACACCTCCTCGCACAGGCGCGGCGCTTGGGCCCATCCCCCGGCCCCGTTGCGGTCCTTGTACCAGACGTTCCATTCATCCCACGAGAGAAACACGTCGCGCTTCGAGTTCAGCTTCTGTTTCGTCTCGCGCAGGAGCGTCGCGAGCGTATCGACGTGCCGCTCGAACTCTTTCGCGTACGCCAGGAAGCTCGGGGTGTCGTTCTCGTAGTTCGTCGCGTAGTTGTGCAGCGCGAGGTAGTCGCTCTGCTCCCACGCGATCTCCAACGCCGTGCGGTCCCACTGCGGGAACGTGCTCATGCCCGGGCCGGATGAGCCGCAGAGGATCGTCTTGATCGACGGGTCGTGCGCGCGCATGAGTTTCGCGGCCTCGCGCGCCTTCTGCCCGTACTGCTCGGCCGAGAGCGCCCCCATCTGCCACGGCCCGTCCATCTCGTTGCCGAGGCACCAGTACTTCACGCCGTACGGCTCGCGATGGCCATGCGCAACGCGGAGGTCGGCGATCTCCGTGCCGGCGGGCGCGTTGCAGTACTCCACGAGGTCGGCGGCGTCGCGAATCGTGCCGGTGCCGAAGTTCAAGCCGAGCATCGGCTGACACCCCAGACAGCGGCAGTAATCGAGGAACTCATCGGTGCCGAACTGGTTCGTCTCGATCGATTGCCACGCCAGCTCGCGCCGCCGCGGGCGCCCGCTGCGCGGGCCGACGCCGTCGCGCCAGTTGTAGTTGCTGACGAAGTTCCCGCCGGGATAGCGGAGGACGGCGAGGTTCCACTGCTTCAGGGCCGCCAGCACGTCCGAGCGGTAGCCGCGCTCGTCGGCGTGGGGCGATTGCGGGTCGTAAATCCCCTCGTAGATGCACCGCCCCATGTGCTCGGCGAACCCACCGAACAGCAGCGGCGAGATCTCGCCGATCGTCCGCCGGGTGTCGAGATTGACGTGCGCGGAGAAGGGATCAGCCATCGGCCACGCTCATCCTTTGGCGGCGTCCTTGCGCACGCGCTGTAGCGCCCGCTCGATTTTCTCCATCACGCGCCCGCTCACGGTGTGCTTGCCGGACTCAAGGCGGGAAATCGTTTCCTGTCGCACGCCCGCGCGCTTCGCCAGCGCCGTCTGACTGAGCCCGGCGACCTTACGGCGGCGGATCAACTCGCGGGCAATGGACGCCCGCAGGTAATCGACTGCCGGAAAGTTGCCCTGCACGTCAGGCTTCGGCAGTGGCGGCCCGTCGCCTTCCACCGGCTCCCCCGCCTTCGCCAGCAGCCGTTCGTACTCGGCGCGGCGCAGCGTCACCGTATCAGCGACCCCCGCCGCCTGTCGCGCCTTGCTCTTCGTTCGGGTCAGGGTGTTGTTCATCGTGCACCTACTCGTCGTAAAAACCGTCGCGGTGTCCAACCTTCTCGATGACCAGCACGTTGCCGGCGAGGTGGACCTGGACGCGGTAGTCACCGGTGCGCACGCGAAAGTGGCCGGCCAGATCGCCGTGCAGGGGCTTTGCGCCGCTGACGTCCGGCCAACGCGCAAGCCGCGGGACGATCGCCAGCACGCGCGCCCGGATCGTAAGCGGAAGCCGGTCGATCTGCTTCGCGGCGGCGGGGGAGATGACCACCGTCACCATGCGGACATCCTATGACTTTTCTTGTCATAGCGTCAAGTGCAACGCATCGAGGGCCTGACTCCTCTGCCGGTGCGCTCCGCAAACTTCTCATTCCCAGCCGCCCCCTCGCGCGGTATATGTCCCGCCCCATGAAACTGTCGCTCCACTCGATCGTCGTTTACGTGTCGTTCCTCGCGTGCGCCCTCATCGTCGCAACACCCGCGCCGGCCCAGGCGTGGCGCGAGCCCGTTCGCGGGTCATGGGTGCGCGACGGCGACCCGCAACCGGGAGACGTCGATCTGTCGAATTGCGAGATCGTCGTCGCTGAAGGCGAAGCGTCGCCCGTTCAGCAGGCGGCGACGTTCCTCGCCGGTGACATCGAGAAACTGGTCGGCAAGAAGCCGGCCATCGTCGCCAAGCCGTCCGGCGGGCGCGTCGCCGTCTCGCTCATCACCGGCGCCGGCGAGCAAGCCCACCCGGGGATTCGCGGGCAGGATCTGGCCGACAAGTGGGAGGCGTACCAGATTCGCACGACCGACGGTGGCGACAGCGTGTCGCTCGTCGGCTCCAACCCGCGCGGGACGGCGTTCGCCGCTTATGCGCTGGCCGAGCGGATCGGCATCGATCCGCTCTACCTCTGGACGGGGCACGAGCCCGCGCGGCGTGAGCGGCTGGTCCTGAAGAAGACCGACCACTTCGTCGCGCCGCCCACCTTCAAGTACCGCGGCATGTTCCACGACGACGAAGACATCCTCCCCCGCCCCTTCGAGTTCAGCGGCTTCCCGCTGCGCATCGGCGATGTGCCGACCGCGTGGTACGCGAAATTCTTCGAGACCGCGCTGCGACTCCGCATGAATATGGTCGCGCCGTACACGCGCGTCCACCGCCGGTTCGAAGTGCAGAAGCTCGCCAGCGACTGGGGGCTGTTCTACACCTCGCACCACTACGACATCCTGCTCAGCAACCCGTTCGGCTTCAACCGCTTCAGGCTAGCCGAGCGGCGCGGCGTCAGCGGCACGTGGGACTGGCTCAGCAACCGCGAGAACATGCTCAAGTACTGGCGCGGCGGGGTGGAGGAAAACGGCGCGCTCGACTGCATCTGGCCCGTCGGCTTGCGCGGGACGGACGACTACGCCTACCGATTCCCCAAGGACATGCCCGAGGCCGAGCAGAACAAGGTTTTTCGCGACGTGATCGACGCGCAGATCGAGTTGGCGCGAAGCGGCGTGCCCAAGGAGAAATCGCCGCCCGTTTTCCACTTCACGCTCTACGGCGAGATGCTCGACACGTACCTGGGTGGGGGCGGGAAGTTCGACATGCCCGAGGATGTGATCCTCATCTGGCCCGACGACAACGACGGGCGCATGCGCGCCGTGCCCACCGAGCGCGGCAAGTGGAAGCACGGGGTGTACTACCATCTCGCCTATTGGGGCCCGGTGGCGAAGCAGAGCATGAACGTCGTCCCGCCGACGCGTGTGGCGGGCGAGTTCAAGCGGATCGTCGAGAGCGGCGCCACCGAGTACATGCTGCTGAACGTCTCGGAAGTGCGCGAGTTCGTCATGGGGGCGCGGATGATCGCGGAGATCTGCTGGGACGCGCCGACGTCGCTGGCGGACACGCCCGTGACGCCGATGCCCGACCAGTTGCTGGC
>JBAUGM010000737.1:0-1618 GCA_049679725.1 Tepidisphaeraceae bacterium | reverse complement strand
CCCGGCGGCCGCGCCCCGCAGGCGGGCCCGCTAAACGTGGCGTACGACAGGGTCAAAGGGATCGCACGAGTTCCGCCGCACGGTCGCAGAGCATTTCCAGGCTGCCGGGCAGGGGGCGGAAGCTGTTGTAGAAGAAGTGGGCGGTGTCGGTCTCGTACCCGCCCTCGGCGTACGCCTCGCGCGTGGGGATGTAGCCGAAAGCGGCATTGGCGTAGCCAACGACGAAGAGCCGATCGTCGCCGGTGGCGCGGCGCAGGTCGTCGGTGAAGCGGGCGAACATCTCGCCGTTCACTGCGACGACGGTCACGTCGCCGATGCGCGCGGCCTGCAGCTCGATGTCATGCTCGCGACCGCCGCCGGATGCGACCTGCGACGTGAGCGCGTCGCGCCATGCCGTCACAGCGCGGGTGAACTGATCGGGCCAGGTGGTCGTCGGCGCGACGTCGCGGATCATGTGATCGGCGATGCGATCGATGCCCCGTGCGTCGTGCGACTCCAGCGGCATCGCGACCGTCGTCGATCGCACGGCCAGCGTCACATCCTGCCGCGGCGTCGCTTCCCGCAGTGTTTCAGCGACAACGTGCGCGACGGATTTGCCCCAGCCGAAGACCTGATCGCGCGAGGCGCCGTGAAACGGCGGGTTGACGTTGCCGGCGGCGCCGTTGGTCGTGAGGACGACGGGCGTGGTGGTCGCGTCGTTCGTCGTCAGCGCTTGCGCGAGCGATGCCGATGCGCCACCGCACCAGTCGGGACTGATGCGCCGCTCCTCGTATCCGAGGGCGACGGGGTGCATCGCGTAGTTCAGGATCGCCGCGACGAACCGCCCTGTCCCGTGCGGAGTCGAGGGGCCGCCGCCGCGCTCGCGGAAGGCGATGGACCAGACGGTGGGATCGACGTGCTTCGTGGGCTTGTTCCGACGGTCGATCGCGAGGTCGATCCGTCCGGCGGCGGTGACGACGTCGCACGGCCTCGCGTTCCGCACCGCCTCGCGCGCGATCTGCTCCATGCGCTCGCGAAGCAGTTGCGCGAAGGGCTCGCTCCGCGCCCCGGCGGCGTTGAGCGTGACCGTCGTCGGCGCCGCGTGCGTGTGCGTCGCGGCGAGCATCACCTGCTCGGGCCGCAGTCCGAACTCGCTCTTCGCCCAGGCGCGAAAGTCATCCACCAGCGCGCGGTCGAGGGCGACGACGTCCGCGACGATCCAGAGCAGGCGGTTATGCGATTCATCATCGAGGTAAACGCATCGCGCGAAGATCGGATCGAGCACGCCGGTGGAGGGTTGCTGGCGGAGCGCGAAGCCGCACAGCTCGACTTCGAAATCCGGTGTGATGTCCGCTGCTGCTGCGCCGACGTGCATGTCGACACTGTCGCCGAGGTGCGCCGGCGCGGCAAGGGCGTCGCGGGCCAGGGAAAATGTTGGTCCCGGTTCCCGCTGATACTAGGATGTGCCGACCGTAAGAAAGGATCGAACGATGGCGAAGAAAGCGGCAGGCAAGGCGAAGCGCACGACCCACCGGAGCAGCGCGGGCAAGAAGCTCTACGCGAAGCGCGACGCGTCCGGCAAGTTCAAGGACATCCAGACGTACGAGCGCGCCCACGCGTCCGACATCAAGCGCAAGGC
>JBAUGM010000736.1:0-20474 GCA_049679725.1 Tepidisphaeraceae bacterium | reverse complement strand
GTCGCAGCAGCACGAACACGCCGACGATCGACCCCGCCACCGCCAGCGCCGCCGCCGCCATCAGCGACGGGCCGTTCACCGCCGCGAGGTCGATGTACTGATCCCAGCCGATCATGCGCCCACCCGCAGTCCCGCCATGCGCCCGGCCAGCTCGCGCGGAGAGATCAGTTCGACGCGGCTGGGCGCATCGGGATCATCGGCCGGGTGAATCCACGCAACCTCGTCGGCCAGATACACCAGTTCGTCGACGTCATGACTGATCACGACCATCGCCGGAGGAGGAAAAATAGCTCCCGTCCCTATTTGTTCCCCTGTTTTTGTCGGAAACTTGGCGGTTTCCATGGGATAGAAAATAGCTCCCGTCCCTATTTTCGTCCCTGTTCTTGTGAAGGTCAGGAGGTTGCGGAGATGCAGCAGCAATTTGTCGCGGGTGCGCGCATCGAGGCCGTCGGTGGGTTCGTCGAGGACGAAGAGGTTGGGCTCGGTGGCGATGAGCCCGGCGAGTAGGAGGCGCTGTTGCTGTCCGCCGCTGAGCGTGGCGTAGGGTCGTTTCGCCAGGTCGTCGACGTCCAGCTCGCGCATGGCCTCGCGCAGTCGGTCCCGCGCCGTTCCGATGAATCCCAACGGACGTTGCGCCGAGATCGCCATCGCTGCGACGTCCATCCCGCTCATCGGCCAGTGCAGTTGCAGCGCCCGACTCTGCGGCATGTAGCCCGGTCGAAGCCCGGCGAAGCGGGTGACGCTTCCCTCGATCGGCTGGAGAAGCCCGAGGATACCGCGGACGAGCGTCGTCTTCCCCGCGCCGTTCGGCCCGTACACGCCCACGCAGCGCCCGCGATCGAGCGCCAGCCGCTCGACGCGCACGACGCGCCGCGTGCCGTACCCGAAGGTGACGCCATTCAGCTCAACGAGCATCGGACTTCTCCTGCGTCGCCGGTGCTGCGCCGCCCGCCTTCGCTGCTTCGATAATCTGTTCCACGTCGTAGCGAAACAACTTCTGATACGTGTCGACCTCCGGCAGGCCGTTCACGTGGTCGGGCAGGACGATCACCCTCGCCCCCGCGGCGTCCGCGACGTACTTCGCCTGGTCGAAGCTGTTGTACGTCTCGACGATCACCACCTTGATCCCCTGCTCCTTGATCGACTCGATCACCCGACGCATCTCCGCAGGCGACGGCGTGATCGCGGGCTTGGGCTCGATCGTGACGGCCGTCTCGATGCCGAACGCCTTGCCGAAATACTTCCACGCGTCGTGGTAGGTCGCGATCTTGATCGTGCCGTACGGCTTGAGCTTGTCGCGCAGCTCCTTGTGCAGGTCGGCCAGTTCATTCACAAGCCGCGTCGCGTTCGCGCGGTACGCCTGGGCGTTGGCCGGGTCGGCGTCGGCCATCGCGCGGGTGAGCGTGGCGGTCATGCGCTGGGCGTTGGCGGGGCTGAGCTGGTAGTGCGGGTTGCCGTAGGCATGCACATCCCCCATCGAGCGGTCGATCCTGGTGGTCGGCACGTCGATCAGCTCGACGCCCGCGCTCATGTCGACGTTGCCCGGCTTGCCCTGCTGGACGCGCGGGTTGCGCGCGCCTTTCAGCAGGTTGTTGCGCCACGGCTCGCTATCGAGCCCGCTGTGCACGAACAAGTCCGCCCGGTTGACCTTCAGCATCTCCGTCGGCTTGGCCATGACGTTGTGGACGTTCTCTGGCCCCTTCATGACGGATTGAACGTCCACAAGATCGCCACCGATCTGCCGGGCGAGATCGGCGAAGTCGGTAGTGGTCGTGACGATCTGCAACTTCGCGTGCGCGACGGGCGACAGAAGTAACGCGAGTGCGAACGCGATCACTAGGCGTTTCATGAATGCTCCTTTAGCCACCGATGGGGCACCGATCTGCACCGATGAATTCGGAATTCATCTCTAATCGGTGTTCATCGGTGCCCCATCGGTGGCTGAATCTTCTGCGATTTCAGTTCTTACTACCGCATCGACCAGTACGGATGCGGTGGGTGCGCGCCGAAGACCCACGTCGCCTGGAAGAAGAAGATGTCCTCCGCATCCGCGTCCTCCAGCTCGCGGTGCTGGTAGGAGAAGCGGAAGCGCAGGAACTCGCTCCAGTACCAGCTCACGTACGGCGTGACGCCCCACGCTTCCTGGCTGTCGTCGTTGGGGTTCTCCGTCCAGTCGAGGCGCAGGCCGGCGTAGAAGTCCTTGTGGAACTGCTGCTGGCCGAGGACGTAAGCGCCGAGGGAGTGATTGGTGTCGTCCGCGCCGTCGATGTCGCCGTACATCAGTTCGGCCTGGAACATCGAGTTGTTGAAGCCGCCGGTGGGGTCGGTGCGCAGGAGGGTGACGTCGGCGCCAAAGAGGTTGACATCCTGCCCGTTGTCATCGCTCGAGTGGCCGGTGAGCCACGACGCGCCCAGTTCCAGGTTCAGGTCGCGCGTCACGTCGGTGTTCCAGAGCAGGTGCGTGTTGAGCGCCGGGGAGTCGACGGTGAGGTCGCCGCCCAGCGTGGGCGATTCGGAGCCGGACCCTTCGCCGGTGATCACCTCCGCGATCGCCTCCACGTACTGCCCGCCCGTGAACTTCGGCGGGATGACGTAGCTGAGGCTGAGCCCCGCATCCGTCAGCGCTTCGGGCGAGAGGAACGCCTGGTTGACCAAAGGCGGGTCGGTCGTCGGCAGGTCGTGCAGGTGGAGCATGTTCTGCCGGCCGAAGCGCACGTGGAACCGCCCGAGCTTGGCGGTGAGATTGGGGACGCCGAAGTCGTGGAGGAAGATGTAGGCCTCTTCGACGTTGGCCGACGACTCGGGGCCGCCGCCTTCTTCTTCGCCGCCTTCTTCGGGGAAGATGGGGTTCTCGACGTCGCGCTCGAAGGCGAGCACGAGCACGCCGTCGGCGCGCGGGTCGACGGCGGCGCGCAAGTCCAGTTCGGCCTCGCGGACGTCGAAGCGGTTGTAGGCGTCGTTCGCGCGGTCGTTCTTCGGCGTCACCGAGCCGACGAAGTCGGTGATGACGGCGACCCGCGGATTGAAGTCCTGGGCGAGCCGCTGGATTCCTTCGGTGGCGCTGCGCGACTGCACGTCCTCCAGCACGGCGGCGCGGGTGCGCTCGATCTCGTCGTCCTGCTCCGACGTGGCTGGCGTCGCAGACGTCGCGGACGTCGTCGTGCTCGGCGCGGTCGTGGGCTTTCGCTTCAGTTCCGCTTCCAGCTCCGCGATCTTTTGATCGCGCGCCTTCAGCTCGGCCTCGTAGCGTTTCTCCAACTCGTCGAGGCGCCGCTCGGTGCGGTTCAACCGGTCGTCGGTCGTGTTGGTCGTCGTCTGCGCGATCGCTTCGCCGCCTCCAAGAAGCGCGAGCGCCAGCAGGGCACAACGGCCCGTGCGCGTTTGCATGGTCTGTTCCTCATGTTCTTCTTCAGTGGCATGGGATTCTCGCCCCATGCGTTTTCGAAGCGCACGGGCGAGACGCCCATGCCACTGGAGAGGATCAAGCACTCATCGGAATGAAATCGATTCGCGGGGAACGGATCAGCAGGCAGGCGGGCCGCGGCAGTCGAGGCGGACGTGCGTGAACGCCGACACCCACGTCGGCGACAACTGCGTGAGGAACGCGACGAGCAACCCGAGCGCGATCAGCACCGGGGTGAACCCGCCGGGAAGCACGGGGAGCGTCAGCATCCCGTGCAGGTCGCACGATCGACTATCGGCCGGGACGGGATGCTGGTGATCGGCGTCGTGATGGTCTGCTGCGACGTGCTCGGCCGCGTGGGCCCGGTTGTGCACGTGCAAGAGCGACCCGCTGCCGAGGGCGGCGAAGGCGAGGATGAGGATGATCGCGCCCGTGCGTTTCACGTGGCGGGGATTGTGGCGATTGGGTAGATGCAAGTCAATTGCATTATCGGGTCGCCATGCGCGAACGCGCCTCGCGATGCTCGATGCACGTCATCCTGAGGGGAGTTGAACGACCCGAAGGATCTCGGGCTCAAGGGCACTTCTCGAGCCCGAGATCCCTCGGTCGCTTGGGCTCCCTCGGGATGACGTGCGTCATGCCTCGAGCGTCGCGTGCCTATGCGGCCGCGGTGGGAGCCGCGGGCAACGTCGGCACCACCGGCGCCGCCGGCTTCGTCAGCGCCTCCTCCCCCACCTCATCCGTCCACACGACGAACCGCTCCAGCGTCGTCGTGCCGAACGACGTCGTCAGCGCCACGTCGATCGCATCTCGCCCCGTCGCCATCAACACCCGGCCGATGCGCGGGACGTTGTGCCGTGCGTCGAACGTGTGCCACTTGCCGCTCAGGTACACCTCGAACCACGCGGAAAAATCCATCGGCGACGGGACCGGCGGGATGCCGATGTCGCCGAGGTAGCCGGTCACGTACCGCGCGGGGATGTTCATCGCCCGGCACATCGTAATCGCCAGGTGCATGAAATCCCGGCAGACGCCCTTGCGGTTCTCGCAGACGCTGACGGCCGTATTCGACGTGCTCGCATAGGCGTAGCCGAACTCGACGCGGTCGTGCGCCCAGTCGCAGATCGCCGCCACGCGCGACCAGCCCGGCTGCGTTTTGCCGAACAGGTCCCACGCCATCTGGATCATGCGATCGACTTCGCAGTAGCGGCTGGGAAGCAGGAATTGGACGTACTCGTTGGGCACGTCCTGCACGGGATGCTGCACCGCGTCGGCCACGACCGGGTCCGGCCGGCCGGAGTCTTCGACGACACAATCGTTCCAGATCCGGAGCTTGCCCGCGGGCGCGACGATTCGGCCAACCTGGTTGCCGAACTGGTCGATGTAGGTGGTAATCGGGACGTACGGTTCGATGACGATGTTATCGGGCCGTCGCGCCGTCGCGCCGCGCGACGGGTGCAGGAAGAGCACCAGGTGCATCGGCACGGGCGCCGGAACGTCGAAGACCAGGTCGTACCCGACGCGGATGAGCATGGCCGGAGTGTAGGCGGCGTTATCAGGTTTTGGCTGCGCCCGAGGTGAAAGGTGGAAGGGTATTTCGCGCGTGGCTACCATGCGCATGCGAGCGGCCGAAGAGGCCGGGAGGGCTGCGAGGTCAGATGACGTATTGTCTCGGCATCGTTACGAAACAGGGGCTGGTGATGGCCTCGGACTCGCGCACCAACGCGGGTTACGACCAGATCAACACCACCCGCAAGATGCACACGTTCGTCCAGCCGGGCGAGCGCGTCTTCGTCCTCCTCGCCAGCGGCAGCCTCTCCCTCACCCAGTCGATCGTCACCCTCCTCCGCAAGGACTTCGACGCCGGCAAGGGTCTGGCCAAAGCCAACTCGATGTACGAGGCCGCCCGCGTCGTCGGCGAGCAGGTGCGCAAGGTCTCGGACATGGACCGGGCCGCGCTGGAAAAGGACGAGTACAAGTTCAACGTCCACCTGATCCTCGGCGGGCAGGTGAAGGACGACAAGCCGGACCTGTTCCTCATCTACCCGCAGGGCAACCCGCTCCAGGCGACGGAGGACTCCCCCTATCTCCAGATCGGCGAGACGAAGTACGGCCGGCCCATCCTTGATCGCGGCATCCGCTTCGACCGCACGACGCTGGAAGAGGCCGCCAAGTACGCGCTGCTGTCGATGGACTCGACGATGAAGTCGAACGTCACCGTCGGCCCGCCGATCGACCTGCTGGCGCTGGCGCCCGGCGAGCTGAACGTGCGCCGCCAACATCGCTTCGCCGACAACGACCCGAGCCTGGTGAAGATCCGCACCCGCTGGGAGCAGGCGCTTCGTCAAGCGGTCCTGAAACTCCCCGACATCCGCTTCAAGGTCCAGCCCGACACGCCCGCCGGGCCGGCGCAGGAGAGCATCGAACTCGTGGAAGGGACCGACCCCGCGTCGAGCGACCTGCAACCACAGATGACGCAGCGCCCGCCCGAGAAGCCCGACGAGACCCGTCGGTAAAGGGAGCGTCTGGCACGTGAGGTGTTTACGTCATCCTGAGGCGAGTTTTACGAGCTGAAGGATCTCGGGCTCAAGAGCGACTCTCGAAGATGGAGATCCCTCAGGTCGCCAAGGCTCCCATCGGGATGACGTGCAACGCGATGGACGTTTATCGAGAACGATGCGGAGCAGGGGGAGAGCAGAGGAGTAGACCTCCGCCCGCACGCAGAATATCGTCTTAGACCATGCCCCCGCCCACCGCCTCCCTCGTCCGCCTTTAGCGACGCTTCCCGTCGTCGTGTCCCGTCGCGCCCGTACGTTCCCAATCGCGAGTCCTCCCATGCCGCAAGCCACCAAAACCCAATCGTCCCCGCTCCTCCGCAAGCTCGATGAAACCGCCCAGCGGTACGCGTCGTTGCAGGAGTCGCTGAACGACCCGGCCGTGCTGTCGAACCCGCAGAAGATGATCCCGATCAGCCGGGAGTCGGGGCAGCTCGAGCCGGTCGTGCGTCGCTATCAGGAGTATTGCAAGGCGCGCGACGCGGTGGAAGAGTTGAAGCAACTCTCGTCCAACCGCGCCGACGCGGAGATGGCCGAACTGGCCGCGGCGGAGCTGCCCGAGGCCGAAGCCAAGGCGGACACGCTCCTCGAAGCATTGAAAGACGAGTTCGTCGCCGCGGAGGACAACGCGGTCGACTCGTTCTTCCTCGAGCTGCGCGCTGGCACGGGCGGCGAAGAAGCGGCGCTGTTCTGTCGCGATCTCTTCGAGATGTACCGTCGCTATGCCGAGCTGAAGCGCTGGCGGTTCGACGTTTCCGACTTCTCCGAATCGGAACGCGGCGGATTCAAAGAGTGCATCATCAACGTCAAGGGCGACGGCGCCTTCCGCCATCTCCAGTTCGAAGGCGGCGGCCACCGCGTTCAGCGCGTGCCCGAGACCGAAGCTCAGGGCCGGATCCACACGAGCGCCGCCACCGTCGCCGTGTTGCCGGAACTCCAGGACGTCAAGATCGAGATCAACCCGAAAGACGTCGAAGAGTTCGGCGTCCGCGGCGGCGGGCCGGGCGGGCAGAACGTCAACAAGGTCGAAACCGGCTGGCGCATCCTCCACAAACCGACCGGCATCCAGTTCAAGATGACCGAGCACAAATCCCAGGCGCAAAACAAGGAACGCGCCTGGGCGTTGCTTCGCGCCACGCTCTACGAACGCGAAATGGCCAAACAGCACGCCGCCCACACCAGCGCCAGAAAAGCGATGATGGGCAGCGGCGATCGCAGCGCGAGAATCCGCACCTACAACTTCCCGCAGAATAGATGCACCGACCACCGCCTCGGCGGCGAAGGCGGCGGGGAGAAGAACTTCAACCTCGAAGCGATCCTGCAGGGGCAGTTGGATCCGCTGATCCAGGCGCTGCTGGAGATGGATAAGCAGCAGAGGCTGGAGAGTCTGTGAACAGTCCCCGATGGAACGACACGGGTGTGCCTTTGTGGCTTCTCGTGGCGACCGGCCTCTCGGTGCTCACCATCGCAGTTCGGTCATTCTTCGGGCCGACACGATGGACCACACCGCGCCCATGGGTGCTCTTTGACTTGGCGATTGGGGCAGTCACGATGGCCTGCTTGGCCGGCTCGTTGATTATGTTTCTGCGCGAGAGTCGCAGGCTTGAGCGGAGGGTGCGATCCATCTGCCCCGTCTGCGGCTACGACCTCCGCGCCACCCCCGACCGCTGTCCCGAGTGTGGGTACGTCCCCACCGATCCGACTTGACTCCAAGCACTCTCGTTCTCATAATGAGAACGGATGCGGATCATCACCCGCCGGCGGCTCAGGGAATACGCGGCGGCGCGACCTGACGCCGCCAGCGCCCTGCGGATTTGGGCAACGATCACGGGCCAAGCGGCGTGGCGTAACCTGGTCGAGACGCGGCGGGACTTTCCACATGCCGACGAGGTTCGCGTGAAGAGCGGCAAGCCGGTCACCGTGTTCAACGTCCGCGGGAACAAGCACAGGCTTATCGTCGCAATTCACTACAACCGCGAGGCGGTCTACGTTCTGAGATTCCTGACCCACGCCGAGTACGACAAGGGCGCGTGGAAGAGGACCCTATGACCAGAGTTGCAACACCCACTCGCTCGCGCAGCCGCGCTGTCTCCGAGGACTACTTGAAGCTCGTTCGGCGGTTTCCGCTCCGCCCCCTGCGCACCGTGCGCGACTACGATGAGGCGTCGAAGGTATTGGATGAGTTGGTCTTGTGCGACGACCTCTCGCGAGGCGAGGCCGACTACTTGGACGCGCTCACGCGCTTCGTCGAAGACTACGACGACGCGCACCATCCCTTGAGCGAGTTCCAGGCCACACCATTGGAAGTGCTGCGACACTTGGTTGAGCACTCCGACATGACCACCACTGACCTTGGCCGGGTCATCGGCAGCAAGGGCGTCGCGTCGGAAATCCTGCGCGGCAAGCGAGAATTGAGTAAGACTCACATCAAGTTGCTGAGCGCGCACTTCAAGATAAGTCCCGCCATCCTCTTGTAGACCTCGGATCGCCCACCCATCCACCGCCGACGATATCCCCGCGGCGGGGTCTGGCAGCTCATTGGCCGCGTTCTGCGCGGCGGACGACCCGCGGGTCGTCCCAAGGTCGAATCGTGCGGCGGCCTTGCGGCTGTGAGGCATTCTCAACTCGAGCAGCGGCCACGGGTTGGCAGCGACTTTTCGCAAGTCGCGGCATGAAATAAGGACTTACGAGCGACGCGCCGCGCGCGTCGTCTCTTCACGCCGGTGTCTGAGCTTTGGCGAAGACCCGGATGAATCCTCGATCGGGGCGCATCCTGCGCGAGATCCGACTCTTCGCTTAACGCTCAGAGGTCGGCGTGGAGGGTCTTGTTCCGACGCGTGATCTTGCCGCAATCAGAACGGAATGTCCTCGTCACTCAACCCCGAAGCCTCTTCCTCATTTCGGTCATTCCAATCCAGCACCCGCGGCCGCTCGTCCGGGGCGTCGTAGCGCTTCTGCTCTTCCTCCCAGCGCAGGCGCGCCTCGCGCTGCTCATCGGATTCCTTCGGGCCCTCGCCGGGCTCGAGGCCCGCGAGCTTCCACTCGTCGCCCTCGATGATGTCGTCCTCGGCGGGGCCCATCTCTTCGTCGAGGGCCTTGTACTTCGACTCGTCCGGGTCGTAGTCCCGCTCGCGGGTGGCCTCGATGACGTTGCCCTCATCGTCGAACTCCAGGTCCTCATCGTCCTCGTCGTCGCTGTAGTGCCAGCCGCCGTTGGCGGGGTGGGTGGGGTCGGTGGGGAAGATGTCGAAGGTGAAGCCGGCGCCGTCGCAGTTGGGCGTGGGGCACATCCAGAAGCCGTCGAACCCGTCGCGCGCGTTGATCACTTTCTGGAACCAGATGCCGTCGCTCATGAAGACGCGCTGGCAGTGCAGGCAGTAGCACTCGCAGGGGACTTTGGGCGGGGACATCATGTCCGCGGGGTCGACGCGGTCCTCCGGGCGGTCGCCGTCGTCGTAGCCGTCGCCGGGGCCGTCGCCATCGCTGGGATCGCCGAAGGGGATTTCGTCGTCGGCGGGCGGGTCGGTCATGGCGCAGATGATCTTGTGCGCGCCCCACCCGTCGGGGCAAGGAAATTCCGCGCCCGATCCGGTAAGATCGCCGCAGAAAACGAGGTACCACGATGGCCAAGGCCCAGAAAAAGACCGTGAAGGACGACACCGAGACCAGGAAGAAACCCGCCGCCGGCGCGGCGCCGGCGAAGAAGGCCGCGGCGAAGAAGCCGTCGGCGCCCGCGACAGGTGCGCCGCTGATCGACACGAACCTCGCCGCCAGCGCCGCCGCCGCGATGATCCTGAACCGTGCCGTGACGGGCGCGGGCGCGACCACCCAGCCGGCGAAGAAGGAGTCGGCGTCGTTCAAGAACCTGAAGGACAGCCTCAGCAAGCCCGCCTCGCAGGGGCTGGGCGGCAGCTTCGGGAACATCGGCGCGCAGAAAAAGTCCGGCCAGAACTTCGGCGGCGGCAAGCAGGTGGGCCGCAACCAGACCTTCGGCGCCGACGTCAACCGCACCGGCGTCCCCCGCCGCACGGGCGGCGGGTGATTGCAAAGACAGCCGGTGACAAACGCACATGGATGTGGCGACACTCTGCATGGAGTTGAAGTGCGGCTATGAACATGCCGACCTTATCGCGGAGTTCATTGAAGCGCGCGAACTCACTGCAGAGATTCTGGCGGATGCCGATTTCGACCGAATCGCGATCACAGAATTCAACGTCCCGGCTCATGACGTCGGTTATGCGCGTGCCCTCCACCGCCCGTATTCCACCGGCATGTACCTTCGAGGTGGCAGTCGCACCTTGGTTAGCGATGCTGTCCACGAGGGATGGCATTACCTCGATGACTTCGCGACGGGTTACGGTCCTGCGGAACTTCAACGACGGTATCTGAACGGAGAGTTCGACGCGGGCGTGCCCAATGTCGATCAAGTCGCTACGTGGATTCGAGAAGTTCGCGCATATCACGTCGAGCAGCAGTTTCAGGAGATAAAATACGCCGGACACGCGGGCTGGCCCGAGTTTTCGGATTTGTCCAGCATCATCGCTATGGTGGAGGCCAACTATCCAGCCATCAGACCGCGTGAGCTCCCTTCAGCCTGGCTGGACGTATAGATAGAATGACTTAAGGAGAAAGGACGTGCCCATGCGACAAGCAATCGATGATGCATTGCACTTGGCCTTTCAGAACGAAATGCCCGCGTCATTGGCACCCCTCGCGGCCACCATTGGCCGGATGCGTCTTCGTCTCGCCGCCGGAGAGTTGGTGAACTGGCTACGATCACGGGGGCGGGGCCATGGCCGCGAGACGATGAGACTTGATGCGACACCCCCACATCGCGCCCTTCGTCGCATCGTCCGCGGAAGCCCGCACTTTCGGGAACTGTTCCAAGTAAAGGGCAACTACCTCGGCTTTCGGCCAGACGTTTCCATCGAGGAGCAAGCGGAGATCCTACAGCATGTGGAGAGCAGCAGCGCGTTCCCGGAAGACATCCTGATTCGCCGCTAGCTAGGCGCCGGGCGTGCTCGTGTGGCTGGCCCAGGCCCGATGCCTCCCACCCTCCCCTACCTCCGCCCGCTGTTCCACGAAGAGCAGGAGTTGCGCGGCAGCCGCGCCGTCTATTTCGTCGCCGGCGTGTTCGGGCTCATCATTGTCGTCACCTTCGTCACGATGATCCTCCTCGCCGGCATCGTCTGGCCCGCGATCGGCATCGTGGCGCTGACCGGCGTCGTCCTGGTCGCGCTCGTTTTGACGTCGAAGATGACCGTCGTCATCGACGCCGCGGGCGTGCACGTGCGCTATTTCCCGTACCTGCGGAAGACGTTCGCGCTGGACGACATCGTCGCGTGGACGGCGCGCACCTATGACCCCATGGAGTACGGCGGCTGGGGCGTCCGCGGCTGGCCCGCGCGCTACGGCTGGGCGTACAACGTCCGCGGCAACCGCGGGGTGGAGGTCGAGTTCAAGAATGGCAATCGGTTGATGCTGGGATCGCAACGGGCGGAGGAACTGGCGAAGGCGATTGAGGAAGCGAAGCGCGACGGTGGATGAACGCCCTTCTCCCTCTCACCGGTACTCCGGGGAGAGGGCGGGGAGAGGGGCAGGTCGCGCTCGATGTCGAGCACCGTTCGATTCGCCGATCCGCGCGAGCCCATCATGCGATCGCGTTCCGGAGCACCACGGCGCTCGCCCCTCTCTCCCACCCTCTCCCCGGAGTACCGGGAAGAGGGAGCAATAGGCGCTACACCACCTGCAGGATCTCGATCTCCGTGATCGTCCGCGGATCGAGGTCGATGCGCTGCTCGAACGTCCCCACCAACCCCTGCTTGCTCAGCGCGATGATCCAGCCTTGTTCCACGATCATCTCGTCGATCACGCGCCCGCCGGCGAGCGTCGCGCGGAGGACGGCGGTGTACTTACGCTTCGGCACGCCGTTGGCGATGAGCAGCTTGCGCCACTCTTCAGGCAGCACTTTCGCCAGACGGTTGCGGGGCGGCACTTTCGAATGCATGGGAGCCGGCTGGATCCTACGGAACGGGTGCGGTCGTCGGCGACGCGGTGGGCTGGATCGACTCGCCGGTCGTCGGCAGCGTCGTCGGCTCGATCACCGGCGTCGCCGAACTCGCCGCGGGGGGTGTGTCGCCCACTGGCGCGAAGATCGTCATCCCGATGCCCACCGCGATCGACGCGAAGAGGATCGTGAACCACGGCCCATCGAGCGGGCGGCGCTGAACCACGTCGGCGGGTTGCTTCGCGTTGCGGTAGTCCAACTGGCTCATGTCGTCTCGCAGGTCTGCACGTCCGCCCCCGCGTTCACCTCATCTGCCGCCCTGGGGTCGGGCCAGACGCCGGGGCCTTCGATGGAATACCAGCGATCCAGCACGTTCGTCCAATCGCGCAGGCTGTGGACGGCGATGAAGTCGTCCTTCACCTCCGGCGACTTCGGGTGGAAGCGGCTGTACTTGATCCCCATCTTCCGCATGCGCCGGCCCGCCAGGGATTCGCCGTGAATCTGCATGGCGATGGCGAAGTGCTCGGCAAGCGCATCTCGCTGCTCATGAATAGACGGAGGATCGAGTACAAGTCGGGGCTCATCGCCGCCGGACAAAACGAGATGCGTCCCCGTTTTGTTCTCTGCGTCTTGCTCCGAAGAAAACGGGGACGCAACTCGTTTTTTCTGGTCGGAAAAGCCCTCAAGCAGCGCCCGCGCGTGCTGGAAGATCCACGGGTTTCCGATGGCGCCGCGCGCGATCCAGGCGCTGTCGACGCCCGTCTCGCTCAGCATGCGCACGACGTCCTCGGCGGTGAACAAATCGCCGCTGCCGAGGATCGTGCGGTCGGGATAGCGTCGTTTCACGTCGCGAAGGAACGGCCACCGCGCCTGCCCGGCGTACTTCTGGTCGACCGTCCGCGCGTGGACGCGCACGGCGGCGTAGCCGAGCGACCACATCGTCTCGACGATCTCGTGGAAGCGCTCGACGCTCTCGGGCGAGTCGTCGAACCCGCGGCGCAGACTGACCGTCGTCGGAACGCCAGGCGGGAGCGCATCGCGCACCGATTTCAGGATCGACACCGCGCGCGACACGTCGAGCAGCATGTGCCCGCCGCGGGCCTTGTTCTTGATCTTCTTGACCGGGCAGGCGAAGTTGAGGTCGATCACGTCGTAACCCGCCTGCTGAAGCAGGCTCGCCCCGCGCGCCATCGTGTCGGGCTCGGAGCCGATGATTTGCCCGGCGACCGGATGGTCCTCGTCGCTGATGTCGATCGACTTGCGCAGCCCCTCCCCGCCGTTAACGAGGATGACGTCGAGCAGTGCCTCGGTCACCGCGTAGGGGCAACCGCGCCGGCGCGCGACGAGCCGCATCGCGCGGTCGCTGTAGCCCGCCAGGCCCGCCTGGCAGAAGGGTTGGTCGAAATGGATAGGGCCGATTCGCATCCAGCCTGTTCCCATCTTATCCGCGTTCATCTGCGTTCATCTGCGGCTAATAACTAGCGCGACGCGCCAATCCGTTCCCCGCCTTCGTTGTCGCGCTGCTCCAGCAAATCCTCGATCATCGCGGCCTTCTCCAGTTCCTCGACGCTGCGCGGGTCCTTCATCGGCTGCTCCTTGTAGAACGCGACCTTGCCGCTCTCGTCGACGATGACCGTGCCGCGCTTCGTGCAGTTGTACGGCTCCTCGCCCGCGAACATGCCGTAGGCCTTGGCCGTCTTGCGCGTCACGTCGGCGAGCAGGTCGTAGGGGATGTTGTACTGCCTGCGGAACGCGGCGTGCGCGAACGGGCTGTCGCAGCTCACGCCGAAGACGACGGTGTCCGCGTCCGGGCCGTTCAGCTTATCGAACGCGGGGCCGAACGTGCAATGCTCCTGCGTGCAGACCGGCGAGAAGTCCATCGGGTAGAACAGCAGCATCACCTTCTTCTTGCCGCGGTAGTCCGAGAGCTTGACCTTGTTCTTGTCCTGGTTCATCAGCTCAAAATCGGGGGCTGCGTCGCCGACGTTCAGCGGTTGGTTGTCCGCCATGTGCTCCTTTGGTTGAAGAAGCCAGAATACAGAAGCCAGGAGCCAGAAGAAATGCCTGGTCCGCTCGCTCATCTGACTTCTGGCTTCTGGCTCCTGGCTTCTATACTTATCCGCGCATGAAGTTCGGCAAGATCAAACGCCAGCACGGCCGGGTGGGCGGGCTCGATGCGATCCTCGACCGGATCATCAAGCAGTGCCCGCACGTGACGCGAATCGTGCCCGGGCGGATCAAGGTGCGGCGAGGAAAGACGCCGCCGAGCTTCAAGATTCAGTATCCGACGGACTCGGGGCTGAAGTGCTTGTACACGGGGACAGGGACGGTGCAGGAGGTGTTTTTGATCTGTACGGACGAGGCCAAGGCGAGCGCATGGCTTGCGGAGCACGGTATAATCAAGACATGAGCGAGCAAATTGACTATCGCCAGTTCATCACGATAGAGCCGGGCAAGCGCAGCGGTCAGCCGTGCATCCGTGGGCTGCGCATGACAGTTCAGGACGTCTTGGAGTACCTCGCCGGCGGCATGACGCAGCAGGAGATCCTCGATGATTTCCCCGATCTCACGCCGGACGACTTCAAGGCGATCTTCGCCTATCTTGCTGATCGCGAGCGCCGGCTGCGGAGCGTCTCGTGACCAAGCTGCTGATCGACGAGAACCTCTCGCCCAAGCTCGCCCGACAACTCAGCGATTTGTTTCCCGGCTCGGAATCCGTGCGCGATCTGAATCTGCAGCAGGCCGACGACGTCGTCATCTGGCGGCATGCGCAGGTGAATGGTCACGTGATCGTCACCAAAGATGTAGACTTGTACGCGCGCTCGTTGCTATTCGGTCATCCACCAAAAGTCATTCGCATCGAGCTCGGGAATTGCAGCACGACGCGCGTCGAGACACTGCTCCGATGGCGCGCGGATCGGATCCGGACTTTCATTGCCGACGACGACGCGGCCTGCCTCGCTTTACGATGAGTTCACTCACGTCAGCCGTGGAAGTCCTTCGCGCCGGCGGCCTCGTCGCGTTTCCCACCGAGACCGTCTACGGCCTCGGCGCCGACGCGCGCAGCGCCGACGCGGTGCGGAAAATCTTCATCGCCAAGCGCCGCCCGCCGACCAACCCGCTGATCGTGCACGTCTCCGGCGTCGCGATGGGGAAGCTGTACGCCGCCGAGTGGCCCGATGCGGCGCGACGGCTGGCGCAGAAGTTCTGGCCTGGGCCGCTCACGCTCGTGCTGCCGCGGTATCGGACGATCACGCCGGAGGTATCGGCGGGGTTGGACACCGTCGGCCTGCGCATGCCGAATCATCCGCTGGCACTGGAGCTGATCCGCAAGTTCGACGGTCCAATCGCCGCGCCGAGCGCAAACCGATCCAATCACATCAGCCCCACCACCGCCCAGCACGTGCGGGAGGAGTTGGGGGATGTCGTTGACCTGATCCTGGATGGTGGGCCGTGCAACGTGGGGATCGAGTCGACGGTGCTCGACCTGACGACGCCGCGCCCGACGATCGTGAGGCCCGGGGGCGTCACGCGGGCGCAGATTGAGAAGGTGATCGGTCCGATCGACGCGAAGAACATGGTCACTGAAGTGACCACGCCGGCGAGCGCGCCCGGGCAGCACGAACTGCACTACGCCCCGCGCACGCCGGCGTATCGGGTGGAACCATCGGAGATCGGCGCGGTCCGCGCGAACGCATCGGTGGGCCTGGTCACCCTCGGCGCGGGACACGACGTACAGCGGAGTGGATCGACCGTCATCCTCCCCGCATCCCCCGCGGCGTACGGTCGTCACCTGTACAGCATCCTCCGCGAGCTCGATGCGATGGGGTTGAACGCGATCTACGTCGAAATGCCCCCCCACGAACCGCCGTGGGCGGCCGTGCGGGATCGATTGACGCGGGCCACACGTCCGATGTCACCTTCCGGGCTCGAAGAGCCGACGAATGCTGATCGGAACGATCGCTTTCGTTTACGGGAGTGACCGGACGCGTTCTTCGTGGTACATGAAGGTGTCCGATTCCACGCGCATCGATGTATCCGCGATGGACGTCAGTTCCCCTCTCATCCTCCTTGTGCTCGCCTGCTGGGCGATGTTGCTCTTGTGCGTCGCCGGCGGCGCGGTCGTGTATCACTGGCCCGACGTTTTCAGCATCGACCGGCGGCGCGGGTTCGACGTGCTGCCGCCGCGCGACGCAGCGCCCGTCCGGAAGCATCCGAACCCCGTTCTCCCGGACCCCGGGGGAATGTGACAAACCCCCCGCCAACCGGTATTCATAGGTGACGATGTGCCAGACCCGTCCGCCCTCGCTGCGTTCGATCGTGCTGCCGGCGGTGCTCGTTGCCGCCGTGTTCGTTGCCGCCGGGTGCGTGAGCGGGCCGACGGTCATCGTGCCGGACAAGCGGACGACGATCGACCGCAAGCTCGTCGAGTACCCCGCGCGCGTCCAATTGCAGGAGATCGCGCGCGAGCTGACCGGGCCGGTCGATTGCGCGGTCGACGCGGAGGGGAACCTGATCGTCGCCGAGAGCGGGCGCGGCGGGTACGAGCCGCGCATCTACGCGATCCGCAAGAACGGCACGACGTTCGATATCTACCCCACCGCACAGCGATTCCCGTTCCTGCTGAGCTGGATCAAGCCCGGCCACCGCATCTACGGGCCGGTCGGGGGGATCGCCGTCGACGCCGGGCGGGTGTACGTCTCGCACCGCGACGAGGATGGGTACGGCGTCATCACGGCGTTCACCTACGACGGGAAGCACACGACCATCGTCGGCAAGCTCCCCGCCCAGGGTGACTACGGCATGGGCGACATCGCCATCGAGCCCATCACCGGCAGACTCTGGTTCGGCGTGGGCGCGGCGACGAACAGCGGCGTCGTCGGGCTCGACAATTGGGCGGCCGGCTGGGTCAAGCATCACGAGAACTTCAGCGATCGCCCGTGGACCGATCTCAAGCTGCTCGGATATCGGTTCGACACGCCAAACCCGCTCGCCGGGCTCTTCGGCGGGAAGGATGTCGCGGGGACGGCGCCATTCCAGCCGTTCAACAGCCGCTATCGCGGCCGCATCCCCAAGGCGCCGAACGGCCGGCCCACCGCCGCCGTCTTCTCCTGTGACCCCGGGGGCGGCGGGCTCAAGGTCGAGGCGCACGGCATCCGATACCCGCGCGGCATCGCGTTCAACGCCTTCGGCAGCCCCTTCGTCACCAACAACGGCATGGAATTACGCGGCACGCGCCCGGTGCAGGACGACCCCGACGTGCTCCTCCGCGTCGTCTCGGCGCGCTGGTACGGCTGGCCGGACTACAGCGCGGACCTGCGCCCGATCGCCGAGGCTCGCAACCAGCCGCCGCGCGAGTTGCTGGTCACCTACACGGAGGGGCTGACGGAAGTGATCGACCACCGAGGCAGCGGGCTGGAATCGCCCTACTCGTTCCGCCGCGACCTGGTGAACGCCGTCTTCCCGCCGCTGGCGGGGGCGGCAGGCGTGACATTCGTGCCGGACAGCGGCCCGCTCGAGCACTTCGAGGGCCACGCCATCGTCGCCCTCAGCGGCGACCGCGCCCCGTTCGCGACGAGCGGGCGGAAGATGAAGGGGCCCACCGGCTACCGCATCGTGCGCGTCGACAACGTCACGCAGACGGACAGCGGCGCGCAGGAGGTCAGCGACTTCGTCCGCAACACCGCCGGCGTCCCGCGCAGCCGCCAGCGCGGGCTCACGTACCACGACGTCTGCCTGGAGCGCCCGATCGCGGTGAAGTTCGACCTGTCGGACGGGTCGATGTACATCGTCGACTTCGGCGTGCTCGAGATGCGCAAGGGGCGGGAGTTCGTGAAGGCGCACACGGGCCGGATCTTCAAGCTCGTTCCCGCAGCGTCGCCCTCGACCCAGCCGGCGCCGTCAATCACGGCCACCACGCCCGCGAACTAGAGGAACCCCACGTAGGTCACGCTCGTGCCTTGCTTGTCATCCTGAGGCACCCGAAGGATTCTGGCTTGAGCGTGAGGGCCCCTCATCCAAGGCGGGATCCTTCGGAGTACCTCAGGATGACAACGCTCAAAGACATGAGGCTTCATCGAGCGCCTGTCTGATCGTCGACCCACGTCGTCGGCGTCGTCGTTGCCTCACGCGTCGTCCCCTCGCCGGCGTCGAGCGGCAGTCGATACAACCCCAATCGACCGGAGCGCCGTTCATGGATCTGCGCGGTCGCATTGCGGATCTCCTTGATGGCGGGGATGTCATCGGAGAGGACGACCGGCGCGACGCCCGGGAAGTCCGATGCCGGTGCGATGAGCCAACCCGACTGAGCGAGCGCATCAGGGGGGAGCGGATCGGTCTCGTGGATGCCGATGAGCGTCTGAAGCGGGTGGAAGCCGAGTTCCGTGAAAACGATTCGCTGGTCGGGGCCGACAACCTTTCGCACGTCGCGCGCGAACACCTTCACATTGTCGCCGGACCTTCCGACCGCTTCAGGCGAAAGGCGCCACTGGTAGTACGTGAACCACAGCGCGAGCCCAACGCCCAGGGCGCCGGCCCACGTCGCGCCGAGCCGGGCGCGACGCAGCAGCACGACCAGCGCGTACGCCGCCATCGCCGCCGCGGCGGGGTACGCGGGGGCGAGGTAGTCAATCCGCTTGCCCTCGGGGATCGCGAAGAAGATCAGCACGACCGCCAGCCACAGCATCGCCGGCGTCATCGCATGGTTGAGCCACCGCCGCGGCGGGATGAGCAGGAGCACGAGGCCGCTCAGGATCGACCACGGCGCGAACTTCAGCGTGAACCACGTGAAGGTCAGCCAGAACGGCTTGTGCACGCGATACGGATCGAGCGGCTCGCCTTCCGAGAAGCGACTGGTCACTTCCTCGCCGACGAGCACGTCCCAGAAGTGGGTCGGATTCGAACGCCACGCACCCCATACCCAACCCCCGAACAGCACGACGAGCAGCGGCAAACCCCACTCGAAGTGCAATCGCCGCAGGCTGCTCCAACGACCCCCGATCAACCTGGCGGCCACAATCGCGTAAATGATCGGCAGCAGCGCCGGCGGGCCCTTCGTCAGCGCCGCGCCGGACACGCACAGCCAGAACCCCAGGGCGAGCTTCCAAGTCTGTTGCTTCCGTGGCTTGGGCGTCTCGCCCGAGCTTTCGTCTGGTTTCTGGGTCAGCGCGATCGTCGCCAGCACCCACGCGCCGGTGAGGAAGGCGACGAGCGGCATGTCGGGCCGGGCGATGTAGATCAGGCTGAACGTCGGGTAACACGCGAGCCAGATGATCCCCGCCAACCACGCGGTCGCGCGCACGGCGTCTTCGTCGAACCCGACCTCCGGCAGCGGACGTGCGCCGTAATCCAAGATCGTCGCAGGCTTCTCTTCAGCCAAGTGCGGCGGAGCGCTCGTAGCGCAACTTGGGGCATCCTGAGCTCGCAGCATTCGCCGCGTCATGAAGACGACCAGCCCGAGCGTCGCGACGCCGCCGAGGATGGCGGGCATCTTCAGGACCCATTCGTCGAACCCGAATGCCGCGACGAAGGGCGCCCCGATCCAGTTGTACATCGGCGGCTTCCGCGCCGGCCCGCCGACCATGTCGCGCGGCAGGACCCAGCGCCCGTGCAGCACCATGTCCGCCGTGTAGGCGACGGTCTTGGGCTGGCTCTTGTCGTGGATGTCGCTGGGCCCGGCGATGCGCGCGGCGAGGACGATCGCGAGGGTGAACAGGAGCAGGATGAACGGGACGGCGCGGGACATCGCGCGGAGCTTAGTGGACGCGCCGGGACAAATCACGCCACTCCCTCTCACCGGTCCTCCGGGGAGAGGGCGGGGGAGAGGGGCGAACGGCGCGGCGCACCGAGCAACGGTCGATTCGTAAACTGGCGTGGACTTTCGAATCGAACGGTGTACCTCGTCGAACGCACCTCACCCCTCTCCCCCTGCCCTCTCCCCCGGAATACCGTGGGAGAGGGAGGGCGCAGCTCGCGCGCTTTCCGCGGCACAACAATCCGCGCGCTCAGGCTGGCGCGCGAACGCGCTCGATCTGGCGCTCGATCCACCGCCCGACGACAGGCCACCCCGCGCGTCCCGGCTCGATCACGTGCGCCAGCGCCGTCGTCGTCACGCCGTTGACCTGCGCGCGATAGCGCAGCTGCACGAGGATCGGCGTTGCCTCGATGATGTGCGGGTCGTCGAGGTGCAGGGCGTCGCCGAAGTCGACCCTCGTCGGGAACGGGATGCGCCACCGCGCCCGCCCGTCCCACACGGCGCTGCCGGGGGAGGATTCGCCGATCAGGTCCAACCCGCGCGAGGCGCCATGCATTGGCACGACCGCCGTCGGCACGACCGCCGTCGGCACGACCGCCGTCGGCACGACTTCGGAGATGACGCGAACCTGATCGCCTACCCACGTACACGCCCAGAACCAGCGGCGGGCCGCGAGCGAGATCGGCTCGGCCCCCCAGTGGTGGTCCTGGTAGCCCGTGCCGTCGAAGCGGATGCGCTGGCCGCGGATGAGCACTT
>JBAUGM010000735.1:0-10906 GCA_049679725.1 Tepidisphaeraceae bacterium | reverse complement strand
AGCAGGCGCAGCGCCAGCCGCGGCGTTCCCTTCGCGCGGGCCGCGATCGACGCCGCTACGCCCTCCTCCACGTCCAGCCCCAGCGCCCGCACGCGCTGGCGCAGCACTCGATCGAGTTCGTCGCCGTGGTAGAAGTCGAACCGCAGGGGCATGGCGAACCGCTCGCGCAGCGGCTTGGCGAGGCGGAACTCGTCGGTCGTCGCGGCCAGGAGGGTGAACGGCGGGAGGTTGATCGTGGTGGGTGCCGGGCCAAACGACTTGCCGCTGAGCAGCAGCTTGCGCTCGGCCATAGCGCGGTACAGCAGGGTCTGGCTGGAGGGGCGCAGCTCGTGCGCCTCGTCGATGAACAGCACGTCCTTCTCCCGCGCGGACATGAGGAATCCCGCGAGGTGGCCGCGTTCATTCAGGGTCTGGCCTAACGATTCCTTCAGCGCGACGCCCACCTCGGCCGCGACGATCCGAGCCAGCTCGGTCTTCCCGAGCCCCGGCGGGCCGCACAGGAGCATGTGGGGGAGTGCTGCGCCGGTGTGCCAACTGGCTTCCAGCGCGACGCGGACTTGGCGGATTACGCCAGGCTGGCCGATGAAATGGTCGATCGTGCGGGGGTTGGCGTCGTCGGGTGCGTTCACGGGGGCGCGTTCCTTCCACGTGTGGAAAAGAACGAGGCCCCGTCTTTGGGCTTCGTGAAACCAAGCGCGACGCCGCGCGAGATAACAAACGTTGAACTAAACCGCTGCGCGGTGGGGCGGGAGGGATTCGTGCCCGTGGACCGTGGACGAGGAATTCGGTCGGCGACGTTTTTCCGGAGAAGCAACTCCTTTTTGAGCCGCGTCTCACGGCTGTGGATACAATCCCCTATTATATCGTATGGCCTCGCTGCTCAGCTCGCCGACGAGCACGTTTTCGAGACTTGAGCGTCCGGTTCAGTTCAACCAACTTTATGCGGAGTGCGACCGGCGCTTCTCGGCGAATGCTGGCCGTGCGGCGCACTCCGCATAAAGTCCTATTCGTTAGGTGCCGCCTAGTGGGTAGTCAATCTGCCGCAGTTCACCCGAGAACGTCGGATCATGGAGGCATCTCGAAGAGCCGCACACTGTGGTCTTCGTGCCCGCTGACCAGGTGCCGCCCGTCCGAAGACAACGCGAGCGACTGAACACCATTTGCTGCGCCAACTTTCAGTGAATGGCCGGTCTCCAGCTCCCAGATCAAGATGGCACCGTCGGAGCCCCCGGAAACCACTCGACGCCCGTCGGACTGAAAGGCAACGCACCTGACGTGATTGGTGTGACCCCTCAGCCGACGCACCACGCGCCCTGCCGTAAGGTCGACGATCCACACCTCGTACATCCTTTGGTCCGCGTTGCTCTTGTTCATCCCGACCGCTGCATGACGGCCGTCAGGGGAGAGCGCGAAACACGCGAGGGTCCCATTGCGGTCAAATTTCGACAGTTCGACGCGCACGAGCGGCTTACCGCGCACAAGGTCCCAGGTACGGATAGAACCGTCTTGGAAGTGGGCGCTCGTCAGAATTGCACCATCGGGCGAAAACGCAAAGCCCGGCTTGAAGTTGAGGTCCATGTTCACCCTGCTCGCCCTGTCGAACGTTCCCCGCAGTTCTTGCAGCAGCACGCCCGTCTCCAAACGAAATCGTCGCGCGACAAACGCCCCGTCGATCGTGATCTCACGGCCATCGGGGGAGAAAGACCCAAACGTCAACTGACGGTCGCACTTGGAAAAGAGCTTTTTGCCTCGGCGCCAATCGTACACGTCCAACGTACCGAGAAACGGCTCGTCGGCCGCCCTACCGACCGACAGTAGCTCGTTTCCACTGGGGCTGAACACGACGTGAACGTTCCGAAGTGGATTCGGCCCAAATCGCTTCAGCTCCTTACCCGTCGCCACGTCCCAGAGACGGACGGTCCCGTCTTCGTACGCCTCCACGGTGTCGTTCTTCGTGTACGCCCGTGGTGCTCCGGCAGCGGAGGCCATGACCGTGCCGCCGGGGGCGAAGGCAACGCAGTGCACGGCTGCCGTGTGGCCGACGAACCGCCGGATCTCGCCGACATCCCCAGCCGATGCGGAGGCGGTGTCTTTGGCGTCTGGCGCACGCTTGTGCTGAACCAACGGCTGCACGATCAGTTCGAACTGAGGTAGGAACGGATCGTCACCGGTCATGGCATCTGCGCGGCGACGATAAGCCTTCGCCTTTTCGTGATCCCGAGGAATCTGCGGCTCGAACTCTCCCTTTTCGTACAGATCTGCAAGTATCTGGGCAGCCAAGCGGCAGTTCTTGTCCATCGCCTTCTCATACAGCGAGAGCGCGTCGTTAGGGCGCTCGATGATCAGCTTGAGGCCGAGAAAGATCATCGCAGCCACGTCCCCTTCTGCAGCAGCTTCCCTGAGCAGCACCATCCCCTCCGCGCGAGCGGCGGGATCGGCCCGCGCCAGCTTTGCGTCCGTGAGGACGCTTCCGAGGAACGCTTTCGCGCGGACGTCTCCCTTATCCACCGCAGCCTTCAGCCAATACATTCCGTGCGCAAACTCAGACCCACCCTGACGACCTTCTTCGATGAGCATATTGCCGAGTTGCCGCATCGCAGGCGGGTGGCCGACGTCGGCCGCTTTCACCAACATCTCGATTGCCTCCCGCGCCGTCACGTGAAGGGTCTTGTTGCGCCATGGGCCGGAATTGATCACGACGAGGCCGTAGTTGTACATCGCCGGCACGTGTCCACGCTCCGCGGCCTTCAGCAGTGAAGCGAGTGCAGCCACTTGATCGGCGGGCGACTCCTTGCGCTTGGCCAGGAGCACGCCCAGGTTGTTCATCGCGTCCACGTGGCCCGAGGCGGCCGCCTCACGGAAGAGTTCAACCGCGCGGGTCTCATCCTGCTTCACCGCCCCCGGCTCAACGAGACGCACACCATCCACGAACAGTTCATTTGCCGATGGGACACGCGTGGTGGCACCGCCGACAGCGCCACCACCATCCGCGCTTGTCCCGGTTAGGAGCATTAGCGGGACGAGGAATGCCAACAGAGCGGCCGCCCCCAGCGCCAGGCGACGCGCCGCGGTGTTCGGAACATAGCGCTGGCAGGTGGTATCGACCGCACGGAACGCCGAAGCCGCCCGCGGCCATAACACCCGACGTGAAAGTTTCGCGCACGCGGACCCGCCCGTACGCACTGCGACGGCTGCAGTTCGCAGCATCCAGCTTATGGTCGGTGCGACACGAGCCCACGACGACTTAACAATCGCCGAGGTTCGTCTTGTTAGCCGCCGCCAAGAACCTGCCGCTTGTTCAGGATGAGACATGTTACCTCCCCGGCTGATCGTTACGTCCGCCCCGTCAGACCGTCCCCCGCCACTACAGCTTATACCTCCTAATTGAACGTCTTCAATGGTGTTCCATCGGAAGGTTTCACCGCGCCGCCATCTCCGTAGCCTCGTGGCAGAGGCAATTGATGGAGCCATTACAGAAGCGATTCGGCCGTCGCGTGCGCGAACTGCGGGAGGCGCGCGGCTGGACGCAGGAGCAGTTGGGACGAGCCGCGCGGCTCGATCCGAAGCACATCGGCGTCATCGAACGCGGTCAGAAAGCGTCGTCATTTGAGGCCGTGACGATGCTCGCGGGTGCGCTGAGGGTGGACGAGCACGAGCTTTTTCTCTCGGACGGAAAGGCGTCGGCGCGTCACAAGCAGCACGCGGTGTCGCAACCGAACTTCGCGTCGCTGCCGAAGCGTGAGCTCGAACAACTCGTGACGGAGATTTACAAGAAGCTCCACCGGACGGGTGGCAGCTTTTGAAGACGGTCAAAGAAAGAAAAACCACTTCAGCGTAACTGAAGCCCGCGCGTTAAGCAGACGATGCCTGGACCCTAATACTCCTCGGGTAACAGGATCGTCGTGACGACCGGTCGTGCTCCGTGATGACCCACAGCTTCGCACCCGAGCGGGTGCGATAACTGCTCAGCACCCGCTCCTGCCGATCGGGGTTGCCCTCGTGCGCGACCGCGTGCTCGTTCGCCTCGCGGTCCGCGCGATCGAGCTCGCCCCACGCCCCGCTGGCATGCAGCTGCAGGAAGTGCAACGGCTCCTGCTCGGCCTCGGCCAACGCGCGCAGCGCCCCCGGCGTCGCGACGACGTTGCCCAGTTTGAATCTCGAGATGTGCATGGATGGTCCTCCAAGCGGGATCAAGCCCGGTCAATGGTCACGTTGCAGGGGTGTGGAATCGGCTGCTTCGTGATCGTCGATCACGGCGGCGTCGCCTTGGGGCTTCGCGCACGACGGATCCGATTCCGTCGCGCGTTCCACCCAGCGCTGGGCAAGTTGTTCGCCCACGAGTCGGGCCAGTTCCTTGAATCGTTCGTCCATTCGAAGCTCCTTTCCGCGCGCCCACCTCTGGGCGCGCGCAAGAAATGAGCCCGGCCGGAATTGGCCGGGCTCATGAAGTTGAAAGAATCTGCCTGGGCCGTTACGCCGCCCTACCGCCGCCGCCGCCCAGGTCGGCGTCCTCACCGGTCAATCGGCGCCACGCCGCCCACGCGTTGAACAGGCTTAAACCCGTGCGGCTGGTGATCTCCTTCCAGGTCACGTTCTCCCGACGCCACCGCACGATCTGCTCGCCCCAGCGGTCGATCGCGCTGGGGGTGCCCAAGTCGATGGTCAGGTCGCCGCTCGCGCCGCCCGTGTTTCCCGTGGCCTTCAACGCCGCGATCAACGCCGGCGACAAGTTCTCCTCCAGGAGGTGCGACAGCGCCGGCCATCCGCGCAGCTTCAGGTGCAACCGGATGAAGCCCCGCTTCTTGCCCTTGGCCTTCACCTCCTCGGCGACGATCATCCCGACGACCTCCCGCAGGATCCTCGCGTAGCGGGGCAGGTCGGCCTTCATGAGCTCTGCCAGTTTCGCAAGCTCACCCGCCAGCCAGGCATCATTCGGCATCTCGACCTCGCGGGTGCGGAGCTGCTCGAGATCGGCCAGGCGCGCCCTGACGCGCGCCTTCTCCGCCTCCGCCCGCGCCAGCCGCTGGCGGACCGCGTCGCTCTCCAGCCCCTTGGCCAGCGCGGCGACGAGGTTGTCGATCTCCTTCTCCAGCTCCGCCGCCCGCGCCTGTGCTTCCTGGACCTGGGCGGGCACGACGTCGCTCAGCCGTCGAACCTGCTGGCGAACATTGTCGGCGACCGCCGTGATCCATTCCGGGTAGTTCGCAAGCACCGACGTCACGAGCGACAGCACCTGCGCTTCCGCCTTGGCGTACGGCACGCGACTGACGACCGTGCAGGCCCCGACGCGGTGCTTCGGGCACCCCAGCTTCTTGATCCGCGACGCCGACTGCGTGACCATGCGGCTGCCGCACGCCCCGCAGGTCACCAGCCCGCCGAGCAGCGACTTCTCGTACAGCAGCTTGTAGTGCTGCGCCGGCCCGCGCTTTTTCCCGGCGGCCTTCATGCCGAAGACCTCCATGAGCTCGGCCAGCCGGGCCTGGGCCTTGTCGTACGTCTGCTGGTCGATGATCCGCAGCTCCGGCCGCTCGATCATGACCACCTTCTGGTCCGACCGCGCCGCGATCTGCTTCTTTTGGCCCTTGGAGTTGCGGACGGTGGTGGTCTTACCGAAGGACCACCGCCCAACGTACTTTGGGTTGGTCAGGATCCGCCGCACGTGCTGGTGGTGGATGTGGCCCTTGCCGATGCGGGGGAACTGCTCCTTCTCCCCGTCCCACCAGCGCACGACCGCGCTGATGGACTCGCCGTCGTCGGTGAAGCGCTTGAACACCTCGCGCACGACGGCCGCGGCGGCGGGATCGATCACCACCCGCTTGGCCGGCTTGGGGCCCCGTCCGCGGTAGCCCAGCGCCGCCGCGGAGTCCACGTACTCGCTCGTGTAGCCGTAGGGGAAGTCCCCCGCGGAACCGTCCGGCGACGCGACCCGCTGCTCCTGGCTGCGGCGGACGCGCCAGCCGGTGTCGCGGATCTCCATTTGATTGTGAATTTCCTTCAAACCCACCAGGTCCTGCCAGCCGGGGCGGTCCGTGTCGATCCCGTCGCCGACGGCGATGAACCGACCGCCGCCGTAGACGAGGTCCGTGATCAGCCCGCGGACGTTGTAGCCGCGGCTAAAGCGGGACTGCTGGTCGACGGCCAGCAGCTTCACCCGCCGCGCGGCGATCATCGTGAGCAACCGGTCGTACTCGCCGCGGGCTTCCAAGTCCCCGCGCTGGCCGCCCTCGCGCAGGAGCAGGGCCTGCCCATGGTCGATGCCGAGGTAGTCGAGTTGCTGGCGGACCTTCAGCTCCTGGGCCTCCAGGCTCTCCTGCCGCTGCAGGTGCGGGTCGCTGTAGCGGGTGTAGATGACGATCGACGAGGCGATGCCGTGCGTGTCGTGATTGTCGTTGGCGTGGTTCGTATTGCTCATGCGCGTGACCTCCAGTAAATCCGTTCCCGCCCTGCGGCGATGCCGCGGGCGGCACGACCGGCTCGAGCGCTGCTTCTCTCTTGACGATACTTGAATCTGCCGACGGGTCTGGCCGCGGGCTGAAGCCGCGGGATCGCTCGGCATTACCGGGCCAAATCATCACTTCCGCACCAGTGAGCGCGCGCTTTTGTGGCGTGCGGATTCTCCGCCGGGAACCCTTCCGCCGTCACCGGCCGTCCCAGCGCACGGTCACGTCCCACTCCAGCGCGCGGAAAAAGCAGCCCAGGACGGCCTCCGCCTGTGCGCGGGCGCGTGTCAACCCCTCGGCGCTCGCGGCGGAGGCTTCGATGGATGCCTGCGCCTCGGCGTACGTCTTGTTGACCGCCTCGGCGTACGGGCCTTCGCCCGGGGTGATTAACCAGAGCCCAGACGAGTGCAGCGCGAACAGCTTGGTCCGGCGATGGTCGAGTCGCGGGCTGCTTACCCGCGGCGCGGCCAGGATCAGCACGGCCGTGCGCCGATCACGATCCACCGATTCGAAGCGTGCCTGTGCCAGGTCGGTCGCGAGGTAAAAGTCCCCCTTGATGATCGCCGCCACGCGGACGCCGCCCGTGTAGCCGCTCAGCTCCGTCAGCCGCACGTCCGCCACGTCCACGCGGACGGTCGTGAGCATCGCCAGGCTCTGAATCTGCTCGATCGTCGGCGCCGGATTCGCGCGGAGGTGCACCGCCGGCGACCGCGCCATCCGGCTTGCGAGGAACCATCCAAGCGCGGCGCCCAGCAGGATGAGGATCAGACTTTGCAACAGCTTCCGGAACATCGATCTCCTCGTTTGGGTTGAGGGGAAGCACGGCCGCGTGGCCGTGCCAGTGCTTGTCGAGACAGCCGATCAGCTGGACCAAGGCCACGAGGATCGCGACCAGGATCAGCAGCGCCAGCGCGCGGAGGTTCATGGTGAAGGTTCCTTTCTGGGGTTAGGGGTAAAGCGGGAATGGGGCTAGGCGGGGCACTGCAGAGTGAGCAGCCAGTTCGCGGAAAGCCAGCTGCTCTCCGCGGCGAGCGCGGCACTGCGCGATGGAAACGGTCCGACCGTCGGTCCGCCCACGGGGGACAGGTCCGCGCGCCACGCCCCGCTCTCGTCGGGTTCCACGTGGCTCGCGCGACGAATGTGCAGGTCGCCGATGGAGTGTAGATCGATCGATTCGCCGTAGACGCAGCGGACGTTGCCCGAGATGTCGACGACGATCTCCGTCACGCCACCGCCTCCCGCTGTCGCAGGATCCGCCGCCGCGGGCGGTCGACCAGCAGTTCGTCCAGCGACGTCCGCACGCCGGCCAATTGAGCGGCGAGTCGCTCGCGCATCGGCGCGCTCTCGCGCAGGTCGTCCGGGGCGACGTCGCCCATGAGCTTTCGCGCGCGGTCCACGAGCTCGTCCAACTCCGGGTTGGAGCGGACGTTGAGCTCGCGGAACCGCGTGAAGAATTCCCGTAGGTTCGTCACCGCCGAATCCCTGAACACCTTTGGCTTGCCGTCCGCGCTGCCGGCGCCGCTGAGCCGCTCGCCCAGGTGGGCGACGAGCTTCGACAGCTCGTCGGTGAACGCCTGCTCGGCCAGCTGCACCGCCTCCTCGAACCGCGCCGCCGCCCGGGCGCGCTCCTGCTCGTACAGCTCGGGTTTCAGTTGCAGCAGGTAGCTCGGGGGCTCGACCGAGGGGAACGACCATTCGAGCTCGAACAGGCCGCGGAGCTGCGGCGGGTAATCGGCGGGGTCGTACAACCGGCCCAAGCGCTCGCGCGCCTGAGACTTCAACTCCGCGTACTCGCCGTCGAGCTGCTCGACGGCTTCGTCCAGCTCGTCGCGGAACTGGCTCATGTGCGCGTCGAACGACGCGACGCGGTCCGGGCGGATCAGCCGCAGCCCCGCTTCTGGATACGGCAGCGTGACGCCACGCCAGTAGCTGACCGCGCGGTTGCGGACGGACGTGACGGTCTTGTAGGCCGGGTGACGGGTGTCCAATAGCTTCTTGGCGGCCGAGAGGAACTGGCCTTCTGCGCCGAACGACTCGGCGGCCTCGGCCTTCTGCTCATTGGTAAGCGTCTTGCGGACGCCGAGCCACGTGAAGGCCAGCCGCACCGCGGCCATCGACTGCTGGAGCCGCCGGGCCGGCGCGGACGCCGACCCGGCGGCACGGGTGATCGTGCTCATGGAGTCTCCTTCTGTGTGTAGGTGAGTGACGAACAGGGGAACTAACCGGCGTGGACGCGGCTGACCCGCCGCGCAGCCTTCGGCTCACCGCCAGCTGTGGTGGCCGTGGAATAGATGCCGCCGCGCGAGGCGTCGAGGCAGCGCCCCGAGGCCCAGCCGCGCAGCTTCTGGACCTGCTCGGCCGCGGTCACCGCCACCGGGACGACGTGCTCGGCCGCCTCGATCAGCGTCAGGTCCAGCAGCGCCGCCAGCCGGCAGCACGACGCGATCTCGGCACCCGTCCAATCCCCGTCGGCCGGCGGACGCTCCAGCGTATGAGAGAGGCCATACCGGTCGAGGTAGATCGGCCAGATTGCGTGCCGCTGCTCCGCGCTGGGCAGGTCGAGGAAAAAGATCCCGTCGAACCGCTCCGCGCGCGCGAACTCCGGCGGCAATCGGGAGACGTCGTTACTGGTCCCGATGAAGAACACGTCGGAGGTGTGGTCGCTGAGCCACGTCAGCAGCGCGCCGAACAGCCGCGCCGACACGCCGCTGTCCGTCGTCCCGCTGGACGCGGCGCCGGCCAACGCTTTCTCGATCTCATCGACGAACAGGACGCACGGGCTCATCGCGTCGGCCACGCGCAGCGCGTGGCGGACGTTCTGCTCCGTTTGCCCCAAAAGGCTGCCCATCAGCGCCCCGACGTCGAGGGTCAGCGTGGGTCGGCCGGTCTCGTTACCCAGTGCCTTGGCGAAGGCCGACTTACCCGTCCCGGGGACGCCTAGGAGCAGCACGCCGCGCGCACGGGCTCGGGAATTGGCGCGCGCCAGCGCCTTGAGACAGAACCCTTTGAGCGCCTCCAGCCCGCCCAGGTTGGCGAACGTTTCGCCGCCGCGGTGCAGCCCCAGCAAGCCGCCCTTCTTCAGCGCCGACGACTTCAGCTCCCAGATCGTCGCGGGCGCCAGCCGCCCTTCGCGGACGATCGACAGACTGAACGCCCCCTCGGCCTCGTGCCGCGTCAGCCCGGACGCCGCGTCCAGGAGCTTGCGCAGGTCGTCGCCCTCGGGCACTTCGCCGGGTTCCGTCGCGATGCCCGCGGCGATCTCTTGAAGCTGCGTCCGGTCGGGCAGCTCGTGCTCGATGACGACGAACTGCTTCTCCAGCTCGAGCGGGACCTGCACGAGCGGAGCCAGCACGATCAGGAACGTGCGGTTCTGCTTGCCCGCGGCGACTTGGTGGGCCACGGCCTGCATCACCTCGGCGCTGGCGAGGAAGCGGTGGAAGTTTGGCAACACCAGCAGCGCCGCGCCGTCGTGTTGTTGCGCTAGCGCAGATACCGACCGCACTGCCGCAACCGGGTCGCTCGCGGCCGCTTCGGCCTTTCCGCCGATTTGCAGGCCCCGGTCGACGTCCCACGTCGCCCACGACCACTGTTCGCGCTCACACAGCTGCGCGACCTCCGCCAAGGCGTCCTCGTGCTCGTGGCTCTCGACCCAGATGCCGGTGAACGCGGCGCGGACGTACTCCGCCAGCCGCTGTGATAGCAACATGATTGATCTCCTTTTGTTTGTTTAGGGGGAATCCGGAAGTGGATGACGCGGGTCAGTTGCTCTGCGTCTGCTGCTGCTCGGCTTGCACGGCCTGATAGGACTCGGGCGTGAGCTGCTCGGCGGTGACCTCGCCCAGCGCGCGCTCGAGCAGTGCGCTCGCGTCCCGGCACGCGCTGCCGGCGAACCCCTTCGTCTGGACTCGGGCGTCGCCCTTGGCGTCGATGATGATCTCGATGGTCTTCATGCGCCACCCCCGACCTGGATCGTCAGCTTGATCGACCCGTCGGGCAGCGGCTGCTCGATGACGCTGTGGCCGGCCCGGCGCGCCTCGAGCTTTGCCTTTTCGGCGGCGTAGGCCTGTAAGAGTCGGTCGAGGTGGGCTTGGTCGCCCCAGGCGCCGCCGTAGTTGTCGTAGCGGACCTCGCCGCTGGCGGTGTCGATCACGACGGGGTAGGTCCAGCCGGGGAGCTGAACGATGCAGCCGGACGCCTCGGCGGCGAAGAGCATGACGGTGCCGACGATTGGCTCGACCAGCCCGAGCCGTCGGCACGCGGCGGTCAGGGCGACGGGATCGCGCACGCGCGTGGCGATCGAAACGATGTGGCTCATACGAGTGCTCCTTTCGTGGGGTTGGAAATGCACGTTAACGAAATGATGGCGGACGCAGTGCGCGGCCTCCGCGCCGACCGTAGTGACGGGTGACGGGCGGATGGCGAGCAGCACCCTCGCGGACGTACGCGGTGCGCGCGCGAGGCGGCCG
>JBAUGM010000734.1:0-21572 GCA_049679725.1 Tepidisphaeraceae bacterium | reverse complement strand
ACGTCGGCCTGGTCGAGCGATGTGAACCGCCGGCAGAAGAGCGTGGATTGGCAGATGAAGATCGACGATGCCCGAACCAAGCTCACAAGCGTCTATCCCAAAATCAAGGTGTGACAGAGCACTAGTCGTGCATGTCGCCGGCAACCCCAATGTCGAGGCGGAAATCTACTGCGTTCGGATTGGCCCGAGGCAGATGCAGCAACTCGGGTGGAGCAGCACGCTGAAGCAGGGCAAGGCAGACGAAGCCAGGCACGCGCGGATTACCCTGCTGACGGTGAAGCAAGCCGCTGCCGAGATTCAAGTGTCCGAAGACACGTTGCGTCGATTGATCCTCACTGGCCGGCTACAGGCCATTCAAGCTGGCACAGGAAAGCGGCCGAAGTGGCGTATCACACGCGAAGCCCTCACCGCGATGAAACCCGAGCCAATCGCTCCATTCGTTCCGCAGCTTCCTATTCGTCGTGGCCGTCGTCGGCGACCTTCATCGTCGGCGTCCGCCCTGTCGTATCTCCCTGAGCCTTCGGCTTCGGCCAGAGGCGACGCTTCACTGTGAGGGACACCCTCTTGATTCGCGGGAACTCGATGTGCTCGTGGTCGTAGAGATCGCCCACTGTGTTCTTCACATGCCCCATGCAGAGATCGAGAGCGTCGGGGTCCTTGGCTTTCTTACCGTGCGTCTTGAACGTGTGGCGGAAACGGTAGGCGGTCACGCCCACGAGGTCACACGCCTTCGTCATGCGGCGGATCATCGTGGGGATCGTGTTCGAGGCCCGCACGCTCACGACCCGCTTGACCGTCTCACCGTCGATCACCACGTCACCGAGCACTTCCCATTCGCGGTAGTAGGGCAGACCCCGGCGAGTCCAAAACACGTAAGCGTCATCGCCGTACAACTCGATCGCACGCTTCGAGTGCTTCAGAGTCTTCACCCGCTCCAGAGCCGCCCACGTCTTCTTCCAGATGTACCCCATCCGATCGCTGCCCGTCTTCGGACGTGGGTACTTCAACATGGTGTGGGCGATGATGTGCTTCCACTTCAGCCGGCCAACGTCGGCGGGGCCAAGGCCGCAGTTCGCCATGAGCAGGATCACCGCTCGGTACTGCGGCTTGCCCTTGCACTTCGCCAACAGCTTGTCGATCTCTTCCCCGGTCACGATCCGCGTGCTGTTGTCGGCCACGCCCAAGCGTTCCTTCTCCTGACGCAACGCCGCCTTCGTCGTCTTCGGTGCCTTGAACGCGGTGCCGAAGTTCGGGAGGGAGCACTTGCCGTTGCCGGCAGCCCAACGGAACGCCGCCTTGATCGACGCCTGCACACGGCGACGCGAGTGAGACTTCAGCTTCCGGGTCTCGATCAGGTGCTTGACGAAGGCCGCGAAGATGGCCGGCGACTCCTCCCGGCACAATCCGGTCACGGCCGTCTCGGGCTTGACCCACTCCATGAAGTCCTGAAGGTCTTCGAGGTAGCCGCCGTACGTTCGCTTCGAGAACGTGCCCGCCTCTATGTCCGTCTTCCGCTGAGCGAGGTATTGCTTGAACAATGCGCCCACGGTAAGTACGCCGCCGGCCGAGACGAGCAGCCACAGGTGATCGGTACCGGCGAGAATGCCGGGCAAGCGCTCAACGTACTCTTTGATGGCGTGCTCGCCCCTCGGGTCCGTCCTCCACGATCCGAAGTAGTAGGGCTTGCGCTTCGTGTTACCAGCGCCCTTGATCACCTTGTACCACTGACCGTTCAAGTTCGGTGACAGGGGAAAGTCCGGATGCGGTTTTGATGGTCGCTTGGTATTCATGCCGCGAATCACTACGTAGCGCGGCGCGAGATCGAGCAAACAATTTGTCGCTCACGACAGCCGACCGCCCCGACCTGTGGAAAGGATGCGCGAGCGTTCACTTACTTCGGCATCGACGCGATAACGTCGCGCAATCGCTTCGCCATCGAACACCCACGTAGCAGACGACGTGGAGGACAAGTACGCTCGCCATACAACTTGAGCGAAACGGTAGCCAGAACTGCTTCAGGCTCATTGCAATGCTTGCTACACGGGATAGAGCCGGTTGATGATCTCCGCCGCGTGAGAGACGAAGGAAAAAGCTCTGATTGTGGACCATTGGCGGGTGATGAGCCGCTGAGTTCCGCAGCTTCCTCATCGCGTGGCATCGCTCACCCTCCGTCGTCTTCAAGCTGCGTGAGTAGCTCGACCATCGCTCACGCTCCTATTTGATGGGGATCATCGACGCAAGTGAGTCTGAACCTCCGCCACGTTACAATGATTTGCTGTGCCGATGCACGACGGGGATCGGCAATCCGGCTTGAGAACGACGCGTGGAGACGTAGCGAATGACTGGCGGACCGAAACTTCTGCCTATGGCTTGGCAACTTCACGGCACGTTTGGCGGAAACGGACGCATTTCGTGGCTGTTGAACACAACCCACGATTACGTGAAGGAGCATTCGCTCAGAGTGAGCTTTCACCTTCGAGGGAAGGTGAAGGAGAAGGCGGCACTACGAACGCTGGCCGACAAGCTAAATGCTGCGAATGTAGCTTGGCTGAAGCCCGCCGGGAACCCCGCCGGCAAATGGATTCTCGATTTTGATGCCTTGAAGGTTCGTGAGACGCCGACCTTCGACCGCATCGACAGTTGGCGAGGTCGCGTGTTCGTCAAGCCGCAGTGCGAATTCGAGCAGGACTTGCAAAGATTACTACGCCGCGAGCGGTTCTACGAAGGGTCAACCCACGTTTGGTGGGATTACCCGAGCACCGAGAATGACGATGACGGATGGGATGTGATGGCACCGCTAGAACTACAGCCGCATCTGGAGAAGTTCCGGCTAGACCACCCGCAGCCAATGAAGGTCGCATTCGTGATGATGCGATTCGAGGATACGGACCTTCACAAACAGGCGTTTGCGGCGGTCCGAAATGCGTGTGCCAAATTCGGAATCACTGCCCTACGAGCGGACGGCAAGGCGTACGCCGACGATCTGTTGCCGAACATAAAAACGTACATGCACGGATGCGGCTTTGGTGTAGCGATTTTTGAGCGGATCGTGGAGGAGTATTTTAACCCCAATGTGTCGCTCGAAGTGGGCTACATGTTGGGCATGGGAAAGCGGGTGTGTCTGCTCAAAGATAAGACCTTGACGAAGGGACTGCAAACCGATCTCGTCGGAAGTCTTTACGAACCCTTCGATGCACAGCATGCGGCTGAAAGCATTCCTCCCGTGCTGGAAAAGTGGATGCGTGACAGGGAGTTTGTCGTCTGATCTGTTCAATCAAGTCGCACCTATTCACTGGCAGGTGCTTTGCCCGAGACCGCTCAGCGATTTCCTTCAACATCTCCCCTTCCCTTTCGGGATACGGCGAGCAGTCGGTCAGATTCAACAGCCTGCCGCCCGGTCGTATGACCACCACGAGCCTTCGCCCCCAGCGGGGGCAGGGCATTCAATTCTGCGGCCCCGGCCCGAGCCATCCAATCGAGTTGGCTCTTTATCCACGAAAGTTCGACGTGATCGGATGGACTGACGGCAACCGCATTCGCGGGTCTTCACGCGTCGTGATTGTCCGACACGCCACCGGCATGTTGTAAAGGTTGTCAAAGTCCAACTCCGCATACGCGACGGGCGATAGATGGGACTCCGAGGGGATGGGACCCAAAAAGCAAAGGGTGGTACCGTGGGGGTGGGTGCGACGTGCCGCATCCGCCCGCCAACGCAACGTCTACTGCGTCGTTATCACTTGCAACAATCCGTTTGACGGGGGGCGAATCGTGCGGCATGTTCCTCGCAACTCGCCAAAGGAAAAAGGAAAACTGTCATGAGTGCAACGATGGAATTCAATGCGTCGGAAATCGAACACGGGGCGGATCAGGTGTTCGCGAAGATGCGGCGTCGGGCACAGCAAGCCGCCCGCGAGCAAAAGCGAAGAGCGGAGTTAGCGGCAGTACGCCGTTACAGTGTGGAACGTTCCGCCGCTCACGACTTCACCGATCTGGCGTGGGAGCATCGGGGCGGAACGTTCCCCCTCGCGGCGTTGTTTGAGCATGACTCTTCACCGATGCGACTGGAGGTCATCGGAAAGATGGTCGCGGACGCTCAACGTGCCGGCGGAATCGTCATCGACGGTGATTCAATATTCGTCGCGGATAGTGAGCTAGTGGTCGATGCGGTGTACTCGACTCGGCCTAGCTTGCGGTCCTAACTCGCGAGCTACAACCTTGCAGCGTTGAACCCGGCCATGTGCCGGGTTCTTTTTTGCCCGCACTGCGCGCGGGAAGCTAGCCGACACTCGCCATCATCGTCCTTCGTCGCGGAGGTCGGGTCGTAACCGAATCAGGGCCGATCAGGAGCGGATATCCCCGCTGCTGCTTTCCGTGGTAGCTTCGCACACAGCATCGTCCGATGCCAGGAAGCACCCGCCGCAACGCATGGCCGAACTGTCGTCGCGTCAGCATCGGCGGTGCATCAGGATCACGACGCCAGCGGTGTAATGCCCGCCAGTCTCGGTAGGCTTGCCAAAGGGACGCCAGCGGCACCCAATCGAACGCCGACGCGTCAGCAGTCGTGTAGCGAGCCAGGGCCGCTGCAACGTCCCTCTCCTCGGGCGTTAGCTCCCCCGTCTCACGGCTGGTGTAAGGCACGGCAATTTTTCCCGATTGGTCGGTCTATGTCGGTCGTAGCAGCCCACGTCCGATAAACGCCATAGCCGATGCGAGTCCGATAATCCCCGCCCCGCTTTGGCGGCAACTTGGAATCCCACTACCGAGCCAGACGCCGGCTTCAACGCTAGGGCCGCTGCGTGGGCCGCTGCTGCGTCGGAGGCTGCCCGGTGGCGTCGCGGATCAGGTTGACGATCGCGGCCCGCTGAGCGTCTGTTAGCTTCGCCCATGCCTGAGCGATAGCGGCCGGGTCGGAAGGCTCCCCGCCTAGACCGGGTTCAGAACGTGTCGCTCGTGCATCGGGTGTGCCGGAATCTGTGCCGCTTGTGGGCGACACCCCCCGCTTTTCCGGCCTATTCTTAGTAGTGTGCGAATCCTGTCGCGGGTATTGTTCGACCGGGAGCTGACGACGGGCGAGCGATCGCCGTACGACCGGCTCCTTCCTCAGGCGTTTTCGACGGCTCGCCCATCCGATGCTGTCAGCACCTATCTGGCAGACCAATCGGTCCTGAAGCTCGTGCAGTTCTTCGAGGCCAAAGGGTTGGTCGCGCTGAAGGAGGAAGATCGGCGCGAACAGTGGTACGGCGATTGGCTCGCCTATCAAGCGGCCCATCGCCTGTACGCGTCGGTGCTCTCGCCGAGGCAGTTTTCCGCTCACGGTCACGAGCTCGACCTCCTGAGGCTCACGCGTTTCCTCGAGGTCCTGGCGTACTTCAGCCCCGCCCACGCGTATAGCATTCAGGTCACCTTTCTCGGGTTGTTCGCGGTCCTGATGGGCTCGAATCTCCAGTTGAAGAAGGACGCGGTCGCGGCGATCGAGGAAGGCGGGCTGCTCGGGTTCGGCATCTCCGAACGAGCGCACGGGTCCGACCTGCTCGGCAACGAGTTCACCGTCAGGCGAAGCGCGCCGGGCCGACTCGTGGCCAACGGGAGGAAGTACTACATCGGCAACGCGAACTGCGCGGCCATCATCTCGACGCTCGCGCGAAAGGTGGACGATCGCTCCGCCGGCCGGGGGAGGCGCGCGCCCTTCGCGCTGGTGGCGCTGCGCCCGAAGCAGTCGCCGGCCATTCGGAGTGCCCGAAAGATCCACACGCTCGGCGTGCGGGCGGCGTTCGTCGGGGAGTTGGAAGTGACGGACCACGAGCTGCCCGAGAGCGACGTCATCGCCGAAGGCAGGGACGCGTGGGACGCCGTGTTCGGAACCGTGACGCTGGGCAAGTTCTTCCTCGGCTTCGGCGCGATCGGCATCTGCGAGCACGCGTTCGCCGAGGCCGTTGATCACCTGCGACGGCGGATCCTCTACGGGAAGCCCGCGATCGAGATGCCGCACATTCGCTCGGCGATGACCCAGGCGTACGTCCGGCTGACCGCGATGAAGCTGTGCGCGTACCGAGCCCTCGATTACGTGCACGCCGCCAGCGCGATGGATCGGCGCTACCTGCTTTTCTGCGCGGTTCAGAAGGCGAAGGTCAGCACCGAGGGGCTCAAGGCCCTGTCGTTGCTCTCGGAGTGCATCGGAGCGAAGGGTTTGGACGCGGACACCTACTTCGAGATGGCGCTGCGGGATGCCCAGCTCATTCCGGGCCTGGAGGGGAGCACGCACATCAACCTTGGGATCGTGCTCCAGTTCACGCCGCGATACTTCGCTCGTTCGAAGCTCGACTTCGCGGATCCGAAGTCGCTGGCGGGGAGCGAAACCATTTCGATGGAGAACCCATACCTGATGCAGGCGCGGGCGGGCGCGGTCAACACGATCGAATTCCCGCGTTACCTGGCGGCGTACGAGCCGCTGCTGTCGATTGCCAACGTCCGGCTCTTCGCGAAACAGGTGAAGGCGTTTGCGATGTTGCTGCGCGACGGGCGTCTCCTGCGCGCCGGCGTGGCGGACACGGGGATCGGCCTTGCCCTGGGTCGATGTGCCGCGACGATCGCGTACGCGCAACTGATCGCGGAGAACGCGCGCCGCGCCGGCGTCTCGCGGCAGATCATCGCCACCCTCTTCCACCTGCTCGTCGGCGACTTTGGCGTTTGCGCGCTGGGGCTGGCGTCGTCCCCTCAATTGCAGGCGATGACCGACCTGCCGATCCGTCGCCTGCTGGTCGTGCCGGAGGCCGCGGGCGCGGAGTGGGAGTCGGTCTCCTCGGCCGTCGTCTCGCCCTCGGCTGGCACCATCGCAGCCGAGCATGCCTGGGAATGACTCATGAGAAACCTCTTTTCTCTCCCTGGCTACGCGGCCGGCATCTCGTCGGCGGAGGCAACTGGTCGGCCCATCGCATTGAGCCATCGGTAGTGCGACGCGACCGCGCCGAAGAACCCGTTGTGGGCCGAGTAGCGCACGCCGAACTCCTGGCAGGTTTCTTCAATGACCTTCGACAGCGCCGGGTAGTGGATGTGACAGATCTTCGAGAACAGGTGGTGCTCGATCTGGAAGTTCAAGCCGCCCAGCAGCCAGCACAGGAAGCGATTGCCGCGCGCGAAGTCCACCGTCGTCTGCACCTGGTGCACGGCCCACTCGGTCTGCATGCGCTCGCCGCCCTCGGGCGTGGCGACGGGGGCGGGGAAGTCCGCCTCTTCCACGCAGTGAGCCAGTTGGAACACGACCGCCAGGACGACACCGGTGACGAACGCGGACACCGCGTAGACCGACAGCACCGCCCACACCGGGTGCAGCATCATTGGGATGACGAACGCCAGCGAGAAGAAAACGATCTTCCCGCCGATGAACACCGCCAGGTCCCTACCGCGCGGCCGGCGGATCTTGCGCCCGCCCATCTGGGCGGTGGCGACATTGTAGAAGTCGTCGAACAGGTGCCACTTCAGCGCCAGGAACCCGTAGAGCAGCCACAGGTAAATGCCCTGGAGGCGGTGGATCTTGAGCCGCTTCTGGTGCGGCGAGAGCCGGCCGAGCACCCCAACGTCGATGTCGTCATCGTGCCCGGCGATGTTCGGGTACGTGTGGTGCATGGTGTTGTGCTTCCAGTCCCACAGGTACGAGCTCCCGCCGATCAGGTCGAGCGTCATGGCCATGAGCTTGTTGACCCACGGGCGATCGGAGTAGGCCTTGTGGCCGGCGTCGTGCTGGACATTGAAGCCGACGGCCGCCATCGCCACGCCCATCACAACGGCCAGGGGAATCGCCATCCACCAGCTCGTCGCCACGAACAGGAGCAGCGCGTACGCCCCGAAGAACCACGCCAGGATCGTCGCGGTCTTGAAGTACATCTGCGGACAGTCGCGGCGGCTGTGTCCCGTCTGCTCGAAGTACGCATCGACACGGCGCCTCAGCTCGCGAATGAAGCGGTCACTCCCGTTGAACTTCAGCTTGGGAATTTGCGAGGCGGGAGCACTGGCAACGGGGGAATCTGCGTGATCCAGCGCGGTCATGGAGGACCTCCTTCGATCCAGTTCCGGAAGTCCCTGCCGCGGCCCGACTTTCAGGGCTACGGCGCCATGAGAGGGCTTGGGGAAGGGATGAGCTCCGACATAGTACGTGGTCGAGGGGTCGTGGTGCAATGAAATGCGAGGATTGACGCATTTGACCGATTCGGGAGGGCGAGGCTCCGCCCGAGCCGTCTTTCTCGCGAAGGAATGCCGGCTCGGCTAGGAGCCTCGCCCTCCCGTCGGTGGCATATGCCCTTCCGATGTCGGCGACTGCCCCTGACTTTGTTCAGCCAAACGGGCAGAATTGCCGGAACATGCGAACCGACCCCACCGAGCTCCACTGGATCCAAACGCAAGCGGACGCGATGCGCCGCGACGTGATCCGCTGGGCCGACATCAATTCTGGCTCTTATCACCTCCCCGGCTTGACGCGGATGCTGGACACGCTCGAGGCGGAGTTCGCTTCGCTCGGCGGGGAACGACGACGCATTCAGCTTCCCCCGGCGTCTGAAATCGATGCGCACGGAAACGTCGTCGAGCATCCACTGGGCGAAGCCCTGCTCGTGAGAAAGCGTCCGGACGCGCGCGTGCGCGTGCTCCTCAACATTCACTACGACACCGTCTACGGCCCGACTCATCCGTTTCAGCGCGCGGAGATGATCGACCCCGACACGTGCCGCGGGCCGGGGGTCGTCGACGCGAAGGGCGGCATCGTGGTCATGCTGACCGCGCTGCGGGCGCTCGAGCGGACGGCCGTCGCCGGGCAACTCGGCTGGGAGGTGCTGCTCAACCCCGATGAGGAGATCGGCTCGCCGGGCTCCGCGGCGCTCTTGCGCGAGGCGGCCGCGCGAAACCACGTGGGTCTCGTGTTCGAGCCGGCCATGCGCGACGGCTCGCTCGTCGGGCAGCGCAAGGGCTCCGGCAATCTCACCGCCGTCGTGCGTGGGCGCGCCGCGCATGCGGGTCGGGACTTCGCCGCGGGTCGCAGCGCGATCCTCGCGCTGGCGGACCTGATCGGGCGCATCGACGCCATCGGTTCGACGGGGCTCACCGCGAGCCAGACGGGCATGCCCGACGTCACAATCAACTGCGGCCGGATCGAGGGCGGCGGCGCGACGAACATCGTTCCCGATCTTGCGATCGGTCGATTCAACGTTCGCGTCTCCACCGCCGCGCAACAGCACAGCGTCGAGCAGGCCTTCCGCACGATCGCCGCCGACGTCGCGCAGCGCGACGGGATCACCATCGCGCTTCACGGCGGGTTCACCTCCCCACCCAAACCGCTCGACGCGCGCTCGGCGCACCTGATGGATCACATCATCACCTGCGGCCGCGACATCGGCCTCTCCCTCACCCACGGTCCCAGCGGCGGCACGTGCGACGGCAACAAACTCGCCGCCGCCGGCCTCCCCGTCGTCGACTCGCTCGGCCCCGTCGGCGGCGACCTGCACAGCGACCGCGAATACCTGCACGTCCCGAGCCTGGTCGAACGCGCCAAGCTCACCGCCCTGCTGCTCATGAAACTCGCCTCCGGCGAGATCGCCCCGCCTGCCTGATCGATCGTGCCCCTGTCATCCGAAGGGCGAAGAAACCGGGACGAAAAAACCCGGGACAGCTCTGCGAAAAAAAACCGGGACAGATCTGAATTATTAATGGCCGCTAAGACGACTCCCCCCTGTGTGACGCGCATTGAAACACCTGCAAAATGAGTTGTGTTGGATGACAATAATTCAGATCTGTCCCGGTTTTTCCGGTCAGTAGGACGGCCACATTCTCCCCGAAAGAATTCAGAGCTGTCCCGGTTTTATCCATGTCCCGGCTTTTTCCAGCGTGACCTGGTCTGATTGAGAAGGAGTGGAACCCCGATCCTCCGATCCGTTTGTGGAAACGAAAACCGGGTTGTCTCGGCCCTGGTGTCGTTTCGCGGATATAGTCGAGCGACAACGACGTGACGACACCGACCCTTCAGACTGAGCGTCTCTTGCTTCGGCCGTTCGTGCGCGGCGATGCGGCCGCCGTCCTTGCCTACGCATCGAACCCGAACGTGTCGCGGTTCACCACTTGGCAGACGCGTCGCACGTTGGCGGACAGCGAGGCGTTCATCGAGATGGTGCTGAGCCGCGGGCCGGACGAGCAGACGTGGGCGATCCGCCAGGGGAATGATCCGACCGTCATCGGCACGATCGAGTTTGGGCTGACGAATGAGGGCGAGGCAAAGCGAGCTTTCTAGGCCAATACTGCCTTCACCACCTGTCCGTGCACATCGGTCAACCGGTAGTGCCGCCCCTGAAACTGATACGTCAGCTTCTCATGATCCACGCCCATGAGGTGCAGCAGCGTGGCTTGGAGGTCGTGGACGTGGACGGGGTTCTCGGTGACGTTGTAGCCGAAGTCGTCGGTGGCGCCGTAGCTGATGCCGGGCTTGACGCCGCCGCCGGCGAGCCAGCCCGTGAAGCAGCGCGGGTGGTGATCGCGGCCGTAGTCGGTGGCGGTAAGTTTTCCTTGCGAATAGTTCGTTCGGCCGAACTCGCCGCCCCAGACGACGAGGGTGTCGTCGAGAAGGCCGCGCTGTTTGAGATCGAGGATCAGCGCGTAGCAGCCGCGGTCGACGTCGGCGCATTGGCGGCGTAGCCCTGCGGGCAGGTTGCCGTGGTGGTCCCAGCCGGGGTGGTAGAGCTGGATGAAGCGGACATCGCGCTCGGCCAATCGTCGCGCGAGCAGGCAGTTGGCCGCGAACGTGCCGGGCTGCTTCGCTTCTTCGCCGTACAGCTCGAACATCTCCGGCGGCTCGTCCGCAACGTTCATCACCTCCGGCACGCTCGCCTGCATGCGATAGGCCATTTCGTACTGCGACACGCGCGCGTTGATTTCCGGATCGCCGACGTCCTGGACCTGAATCGCGCTCAGCTCGGCGAGTCGATCGAGCATCTTGCGACGACTCGTGTCGGAGACGCCGTCGGGGTTCTGGAGGAAGAGGACGGGATCTTTGTCGCCGCGGAACTGCACGCCCTGGTGGACGCTGGGGAGAAACCCGTTGCCCCACAGCCGCGCGTAGAGCGGCTGGTCGATGCGGTCCTTGCTGATGAGCACGACGAACGCGGGCAGGTTCGCGTTCTCGCTGCCCAGGCCATAGCTCAGCCACGCGCCCATGCTGGGGCGCCCCGCGAGCTGGTGGCCGGTCTGGAAGAACGTGATGGCGGGATCGTGGTTGATCGCCTCGGTGTGCAGCGACTTGATGAAGCAGAGCTCGTCCACGATCTTGGCCGTCCACGGCAATAGCTCGCTGACGGTTGCGCCGCACTTGCCGTGCTGCGCGAACTTGAAAATCGACCCCGCGAGCGGCAGCGTCGCCTGATTGCCGGACATGCCGGTGAGACGCTGGCCCATGCGCACGCTGTCCGGGAGGTCCTTCCCGTTCATCTCGTTCAGCAGCGGCTTGTGGTCGAACAAATCGTGCTGCGACGGCCCGCCGGACATGAAGAGGTAGATGACGCGCTTGGCCTTGGGCGCGAAGTGCGGGGCGGGGAGGATGCCTTTGAACTCGCTTCGCGCTGCAGCGCTCTGCGCGACCGATGTCGCGCCGCGCACGTCGCGGTTGAGCAACCCCATCAGCGCAACACCGCCCATGCCGAGCCCAAACCGGCCGAGGAAGTCGCGGCGATTCATGGAGTAATCGATGTTGTCGCAGTACCTGGGCATCTCAAATCCAAACAACAAATTCTAACCACGAATCGACACGAATCTTCACGAATGCACACGAATAGGAACGAATGCATCTCATTCGTGTTGATTCGTGAAGATTCGTGTCGATTCGTGTTCCAATTCTTCACCGTCGCATCACCGCCGCGTCATGGTTGAAGAGCGCAATCGACAAGGCGGTGCCGGCCGCGAGGTCGGCAGGGTCGAGCTTGTCGTCACTCCGCTTGTCGCCGACGGACAGAAACCTCTTCGCGGCGTCGGCATCGGCAGCGAACAGGTCGCGCTGCTCGGTGAACATCCGCTTGAGCACGGCCCGCTCGCGATCGGTTGCGCTTCGACCGATCACCTGATGAAACCCCCACGCGACGCGCTCGTCGATGGTCGCGCCGCCTTCGGTGAGCATCCGCTGGCTCACGAACCGGGCGGCCTCGACGATCTGCGGGTCGTTCAATAGCGCCAGCGCCTGGAGCGGCGTGCTCGTCTGCTGGCGGCGCACGGTGCAGTAGTTCTTATCCGCAGCGTCGAAGACCATCATCGCGGGCGGGGGGACGGAGCGCTTCCAGAACGTGTAGAGGCTGCGGCGGTACAGGCCCTCGCCCTTGTCGCGCTCGTAGATGGGTTTGCCCATCGCGACGTCCCACACGCCGTCGGGCTGGTACGGCTTGACGCTCGGCCCGCCGAGTTTTTCGACGAGCAGGCCGCTGGTCGCCAGCGCCTGGTCGCGAAGCATCTCCGCCGTCAGCCGGCGCGAGGGCCCGCGGGCGAGGAGCGCGTTGGCGGGGTCGCGCGCGAGCAGTTCGGGCGGTGCGTGGGATGACTGGCGGTAGGTCGCGGAGAGCGCGATGGTCCGCAGCAGCCGCTTCATGTCCCAGTGCATCTCCTCCTGAAACGCGCCGGCGAGATAATCGAGCAACGGCTGGTTTGTCGGCTGGGCGCCCTGCGTGCCGAGGTTGTCGCTCGTCTCGACAATCCCGCGGCCAAACATCTGCTGCCACGCGCGGTTGACGGTCACGCGCGCCGTGAGCGGATTGGTGGGGTCGAGCAGCCACTGCGCGAGACCGAGACGGTTTCGCGGCGCGCCCGCCGACATTGGTGGGAGGAACGCGGGCGTCGCCGCCGTTACTTCGTCGCCCGGCGCATCGTACGCGCCGCGCTTCAGCACGTGCGCAACCTTGGGCTTGGGCAGTTCCTTCATCACCATCGCCTCGGGCAATGCGGTGACGTACTCGTTCTCCGCTTTGCGGGCCGCGGCCAACTGCTTCGCCGCGTCGAGCGTTGGCGCGTCGGCGGTGGCGAGGTAATAGTTCCGCAGCGCCTCGAGCTGCGCGGGCGATAGCGCGTCGGGCGACAGCTTCCACGCCGCGTCGAATTCGCCCGAGCCGGCGAGGCGAGTCACTTCGATTGGCATCAGCGCCCGACGGAACAAACGGAAATCATCGACGAGGCCACCCTTGAAGCCGTTGTCGCGGAAGCGGTAGCCGATGGCGAAGACGGGTTCGTTGTCGTTGCCGTAGAGGATGTCGCGGGTGAGGCCGTCGCGGACGACGTCGACCTCGGCCGCGGTTCCGTTGATGAAGATGCGGACGCCGGACGCGCGGCTCGATCCGTCGTATGTCGCGACCACGTGCGTCCACAGGTTAATCGGAACCGTCTGCTTCGTGACGACTTTCAGCGAGTTGGCCGGCCACATGTGGTGCAGCCCGAACGTCACCCTGCCGTTCTCGAGCAGCAACTCGTACCCGCGGCTGGCGGCGTCGATCGGGGCGCGGGTCTTGTGCAGCACCGTCATCCGTGGCGCGTGCGCTGGCGTCTGGAGCCATAGGCCGATGGAGAAGGCATCGGCCCGTGTGAAGTTCTCGAGGTTGAGAAAGACGAAGCCGTTCTCGCCGTCGAGCTTTACTGCCTTGGCGATCTTGCCGGGGACGAGCTCCGGGTCGTCGTCGTTGACCTTCGCCCGCGGCAGCTTCGAGGTCTTGTCAGCGTCCTTCTTCGGCAGCTCGTCGAAACCAAACGCGTAGACCTGGCCGGGACGATCGGCCGGGACGTCGCCCTTCTCCTCTAGCCACTTCTCAAACGATGCCTTCGCCTGCTCGCGCGCCGCGGTGAGCGCCTTCTCCTTCGTCGCGATCGCGTCGCGCAGCTCCGCAATCTTCGCGTCCTGCGCATCGTCGGTCAGCAGCATCGCCGGCACGGGCATCGGGTTGATGAACGTCGGCGTCTGCCCGGCCTCGTCGATGTTCTGAAAGAACGCGAAGAGCGAATAGAAGTCCTTCTGCGTGATGGGGTCGTACTTGTGATCGTGGCAGCGCGAGCACTCGAGCGTGAGGCCGAGGAAGGCCGTGCCCATCGTGTTCACGCGGTCGACGACGTACGCGACGCGGAACTCCTCCTCGACGACGCCGCCTTCCTCGTTCTGCATGTGCAGCCGGTTGAAGCCGGTGGCGAGACGCTGCTCTTTCGTGGGGCTTGGCAATAGATCACCCGCGAGCTGCCACGTGAGGAAATCGTCGAACGGGAGGTTCTGGTTGAACGCCTTGATGACCCAGTTGCGCCACGGCCACATCGCGCGGTAGCGATCCATCTGGTAGCCGTGCGTGTCGGCGTAGCGGGCGAGGTCGAGCCAGTCGGTCGCCATGCGCTCGCCGTAGCGCGGCGACGCGAGCAGGCGATCGACGAGGGTTTCATAGGCGCTGGCGGATGGATCGGCGACGAACGCATCGACCTCCGCGGGCGTGGGCGGAAGGCCGGTCAGGTCGAACGACACACGGCGAATGAGCGTTGCCTTGTCGGCTTCGGGCGAGGGGCGGAGCTTCCGGTTTCCAAGAGCGTTGAGGACGAAGGCGTCGATGGCGTTCTTGACCCATGCTGGGTCGGACGGCGCCGGCACTGCCGATGGCTTTACAGATGTGAACGCCCAGTGCTGGCCCCACGGTGCGCCTTGCTCCACCCAATGCTTGAGGGTTTCGACCTGCGCCGGTTTGAGCTTCCGGATGTCCTCCGGCGGCGGCATCTTCTCGTCCGGATCGGTCGACGTGATTCGCCGAATCAGCTCGCTCTCGGCGAGCTTGCCGGGCGCGATGACGGTGATGCCATCGGTCGTTCGGAACGCGCCCTCTTTCGTGTCGAGCCGGAGCTTGGCCTTGCGCGCGGGCTCATCGGGGCCGTGGCAGTGGTAGCAGTTGTCGGAGAGGATCGGCAGGACGTCGCGCGCGTAGTCGACGGGCTGTGCCGGCGCGGAGGACGGACGCGCGACCACGAGGGCGAAGATGACAAGGCAAACGAAGCGGCGCACCACAGAAATGATACCTCGCCTGCGCGGCGGGGTTGCCATCGCGAGGGCCACGATCGCCGCCATCAACCGGAAGGTTCGCGTCGCGGGGCTCACAGCTTCGCCGGATCAAGGACGACGTGCTTGATGCGCCGGCGGTCCCACGTGTAGGTGATGTGGACCTTGCCATCGGACGTTTGAATGACGGCCGGGTACGCGTAGCCGGCCTTGTTCGGTTCGGTTTCGAGCGTGACGGCGCGACGCCACTCCAGGCCGTCATCGGAGATCGCGACGTCGAGCGGATAGCGGTTGCCCTTTGGCTCGTGCGGGCGGTGGGCGACGTGGTTGTAGACGATCAACTGCCGGCCGTCGGCGAGGGTGACGGCGTCGGTGCCGGCATTGGGGTTGGGCAGTGTCGTTGCCGTCAGCGCGCTCCACGACTTGCCACCGTCCTTCGACCAAGTCTGCGCCACGACACCCTGCTTGGATCGGCACAGCGCCTGCAACGCGCCGTCGCGATGAAACAGAACGCTGGGCTGGATCGCGTCGATCGCGGGCCCTTTGGCGACGGGGCCGACGATCTCCCAGGTTCTCCCGGCGTCGGCCGAGCGCTCGAACTGCACCTGCCACCCGCCGCGCCCTTCTGTACTGGACGGCGAGAGCCACGCCCCATCGGGCAGGACCACCGGCTTGTTCTTGATCGGCCCGAGCACACCCTCGGGCAGCCGCCGCGCTTCGCTCCACGACCGGCCGCCGTCGGGCGATGTCTTCACCATCCCCCACCATGTGCTCGGGCTGGGGCCGACCTTATAGAACAGGTGCAGCGGTGCGCCGACCGGTTGGAAGAGGACGGGGTTCCACGTCGGCAGGCGCGAGCCGTCCGGTTGCACGCCGGTGGCGACTTCGACCGACTCCAGCCATCTGCCGTTCTCCTGACGAGACACCCAGATGCCGACGTCGGGGTTCCGCTCGCGCGTTCCGCCGAACCACGCGGCGACGAGCTGGCCGGGCGACGTCTCGACGATCGTCGACGCGTGGCACTGCGGGTACGGGGCGGACTGGTAGATGAATTCGGCGGACATGATGGACCGATGCGTTGTGGGGGACTGCGCCCCGGATACGACATTCATCGCCATGAGCATGACCGCCGCTAACTGGATCCGAGCCGTCATCCTGAGGTACTCCGAAGGATCCAGCCGCGATGGAAGAGGCCTGAAGCTCCGGCTGGATCCTTCGGAGTACCTCAGGATGAAAAACCAAATCAGTCCCGTCGCGCAGATCGCTCGCGCCCCTGTACGACGATCGAGTTCAAGTAGCGCTCCACGTTCGTGTACCCGTCGCCGACGGTATCGTTGTTGCCATCGGTCGCATCGTCCGGGTTCAGCTTGTTCGCCTGCTCCCACGAATCCGGCATCCCGTCGTGATCGCGATCGGCCGGCGCGTCGCCGCCCTTCAAGTCGACGTATCCGCCGACGTCTTTGACCGAATCCGGAATCCCCGGCAATCCCGTCCTGCTTCCCTTGTACGTGAATCCCCGACGGATCACGTCCTTCACCGTCCGCTCGTCGATCGCATCCAGCTTCGGCCAGTTCGCGCCGACGTCGGCCATCACGCTGTCGTACGCGCCCGTCGCGCTGTGCTCGGTGATGAACGATTCGCAGAACGGCTTGTCGAGCTTCATCGCCGGGTATTCGTCCACCTCACCGATCACCCCGCCGTTCTTCCAGTTGTCGGGATTGTACTTCGGGCGGCCCTCCATGACGTTGCCCTCGACGTAGTACTGCTGCACGTCATCGGGGAGCTTCATCTCCATGATGGCCTTGAGGAGGTGAAAGACCTTCGTCGCGGGGCCGGGGGCATAGTAGTTGCCGACAAGGTTGAGCTTGCGCACGCCGCCGTCGTTGGTGCGGTGGTTCCAGTTGTAGACGACGTTGTTGCGGATATCGAGGTAGCCGGCGAACTTGCCGCCGCCCGTGAGTCCGCCGGCGAGGCTCCAGTTTCGGCCCGCGCAATTGGCGAGCAGGTTGTGGTGAAAACTTCCGATCTCGCCCGAGATGCTACCGGCGAAACCGTGGCCCTTGCCCTGGCCGACGTAGTGCGAGTGGATCGACATGTTGAGCGGCTCGGCAATGATCGAGCGCTGGAGTGTGATGTTGCGCCCGCCGCGCGAGCTGAACCCCTCGTCGATGCTCCAGGCGATGGAGCAGTGGTCCATGATCGAGTGATCGGTGCCGAGCCCCATGCCGCTGCCGTCCATGGTGACGCCGGATTCGTCGCCGATGCGGATGCGGACGTAGCGGATGATGACATCGTGCGCACCGCCGCAGCCGAAGGTGTAGCCGCGCGTGGCGATTCCGTCGCCGGGCGCGGTCTGGCCGGCGATGGTGATGTAGGGGTTCTTGATGACCAGCTTGCGCTTGAGGTTGATCGTCCCGCCGACGCGGAAGACGACGGTGCGCGGGCCCTCGGCTTCGACCGCCTCGCGCAAGCTGCCGGGGCCGGAATCGGCAAGGGTGATGACTTCGTAGACCTTCCCCCCGCGCCCGCCGCGCGCGAATCGGCCGTAGCCTTCGGCGCCGGGGAACGCGAGATGGCGGACGCGGAAGCTCCAGACGTCGCCCTTGGTCGTCGACTTCGCGTCACCGTTGCCGCGCGTTGGATCGATGCGCCAGAAGTAGGTGTCGAACGCGTTCAACCCGCTCGTGGCGAACTTCGCATCGCTCTGAGCGCCCTTGAACTCGGGGGACGAAGTCGTCGCGCGCTCCACCGCTTCGCGACGCGTGCCGAGGTAGACGTCGAACGATGTCGCGGGCTTCGGCGCCGCCCACGCGAGGACGGGATTCTCCGCCGCGTGCTCGTTGAGATCCGCGGGCAGGGGCTTGACTGCCCGCTCGGCCGGGTTGCTGCCGCCGATCTCGATACCGTTGATGACGATCGTCTTGGCGGATCCATCGGGCGTGAACGTCAGGACGACGCCCTTGCCTGCCTCAGCGTCGACTTCGACGAACGCAGTTGCGGCGTCGTAGTCGTTCGCAACGCGCTTGGACGGCTTCACCCCGCGCCGTTTCACCTCGCCGTCGACGGCGATACTGAACGGCCCAACCGCTTCGTTCGCGAATGCGTTGTGATACGTCGCGATGCCCGTCCGCCCTGCGGGGAGACCGCTGATCACCAGTTCGACGCCGCCGCCCTGCGCAACAAGGCCATCGGACGCGATCGTGGTGCCCGTGTCGTAACCGCCCTTCCACATGTCGCCGCTGACTTCCTTCGCGCCGGCGGTGCGGACGGAAAGCGTGACACCGCCGCGCTTGAACGTCGACTTCGCGCCGTCGAAGCGCCAGTCGTCCCAACCCTTCGTGAGGACGTCGTTCCGCCCGTTGTTCGGATTGATGTCGATGCGCAACGGCGCCGCGTGCGCTGCCCCGGCGATTCCGAGGACCCACGCGATGGCGCAGCCGATGAGCGACGTGTTCGACATGGGTTCCTCCTCCGCAAACGCGGAAGGTGCGCAAGCTGTTCGGGAGCCACCGCCAGTGGATCGAGGACCGCAAGCTAACGCGCATGGAAAGGAACGACATTGCGAATCAGCGCAAATTCATTGCCATCCGCCGCAACGCGAACTCCGCACTCCACCGCACCCCCGGCGGAATCGGGAACACGATCCGATCCGCGCGGATCGCGCCGGCGTTCGTCTGAAACGGATACCTGCCATGTTGCGTTTTATCGGCGCGGCGTCGCACGAATCTTGAATGGTGATTCGCGGGCGGGCAAGGGGCTGGCCGATCATTCTTTCACAGCCTTTGCGGAAGGACGCCATGGATGATCGGACGCAGGGACGGATGCGGGAGACCAACGACCATTCGGTTGGAGTTCCAGAGCGCTCACCGCAGGCGGCCCCCCCTTCTGATGCGGCGCCGTCCTGGCCGCCGGCGGGGTTGGTGGACCGGCATGAGGCGGCGGCGATGTTTGGGGTGTCGTGGCACACGTGGAAGCAGTGGATCGAAGACGGGAAGGTCACGTGCGGGCGATGGTTTACGAGGCCCGGGGCGCGGCGCGGTCACGCACGCTGCAAACTCTATCCGGTGGCGGAGCTCGAGCGGTTGAAGGAGCAGATGCGGGCATCGGGCTGCATCTACGGCGAAGCGCAGCAAGCCGTCGGGGCGAGTACGCCGGAGGGGTTCGTAGAGCGGGACGAGGCGGCGCGGATCCTGGGCATCAAACCCGACACGCTCGCCCTGTTTTTCACCGACGGGCGGATTTGCTGCGGGACGTGGATCAAGGGGCCGGGGGCCAAGCGGCGAAAGGTCTATCCGCTCGCGGGGCTGCGGCGCGAGATGGAGGCGATGGAAGCGGCGCGCCCGAAGCTGCCGGAGGGATACGTTGACGTCGACGGCGCGTGCGCGATGTTCGGCGTGACGAAAGCGGCGTGGATCATCTGGCAACGCGAAGGGAAAGCCCCGCGAGGCGAGTGGGGACGCTCGACGACGAACAAGCCGTGCAGGATTTACGCCGTCGATGAACTGATCCGGTTGAAGGATGAGATGCGTGGGGCGGACAAGGTCTTTCGGGAAGGTGGAAGCGGCGACGGCCGCGGAGAGTATCACATTCCCGAAGGCTGGCTCCGCCTGCAGGACGCGTGCGCGCTGCTGGGCGTGCATGAGAACACCTGGAACCGGTGGGTGGACGAAGGGGTCATCACGTTCGGCGAACGTTTCACGGCGCGAAAGCTGAAGCTCTACCCGCTGGACGAGGTGAAGCGGTTGCTGGAAGAGTTCGGGAAATACTCCCCGCCCTACCCGGACCCCCAAAGACCGGCTTGTTATCGAATCCCGTTGGCGGGTGAACGCATCAGCCGGCGCGAGGCGATTATCGACGCACAGGACCTGCCGCTGGTGCGGGGCAAGCGGTTTCATTGGTCGGGACGCGGGGAGGAACGTCACGCGCAGGTGGCGACGTTCAATCCGGAAGGTGAGACGCGGCTGCATCAGATCATCATGGGTGTCGCGGGCGGAAGCGAATTCGTCGTAAGCCATCGGAACGACGACCCGCTGGACTGCCGGCGGTCGAACCTCATCGTCAGAACCCGGACCGAGAGCGCGGCGGCCAAGCGTAAGCAAGCGTTGTTCTGTGGACGCCCTTGCACATCACGGTTCAAGGGAGTCTGCTTGGATAAGAAGCGGGGGAAGTGGGTCGCCTACATCAAGAAGGACCGGGTGAGCCGAAGTCTCGGGCGCTTTAGCGACGAGATCGCCGCCGCCCAGGCGTACGACGAAGCCGCGCGCGAGCTGTTCGGCGAGCACGCGCGGCTGAACTTCCCCGACGGCGTGGACGCGTGGCTCGAAACGGAAGCGATGCGGACGGAGCGCGCCGAGGCGGCCTGAGCGCCGCCCAGTGGCTGGCGAGCTGGCCATGGAAGAAGATCCCGGCCATGAACGGTCCGCCGTCCGGCGGATCGTCGCGATGCGGCGCCCGATCCCCGAGTGAGCGACTCCGATCCCGCGGGTTTGGCTTGGTGCGATTCACACCGCGTGACCAAAGACGATTTTCACCGCCCGCCGACCGGGCGGGCGTGGGCGCCGGAGCCGGGGAGGTCGCGGACTTCGACGCGCAGCCCTTCGCCGCGCTCGGCGACGTCGACGCGGAACGTCAGGGTGTGCACGCCGACTTGGAGATCGATCGTCACGTCGGGCGCGACGTCGACGGGCGTGCCGTCGACCCAGAGGGATAGACCCTTCACCGCGCCCACATTGAAGCCGATCCTGCCCGGCGTCGTCACGTCGATCTCCGCTTTCGCGAAGGCGATCTGCTGGCCGTCGGCTGCCATCGTATCGGGAGGCAACACGCCGCTGACGAGGCTGTACGCGGCCGCCCACGGGAGGGCCGCGGAACGCTGTGGCGACGTCAGTGCGCTCGCGTCGCGCACCAGCTTCTCCGCTGCCTGCGGCAGCAGGACGCGCCAGCGGCGCACGAGTCCCGGCGCGCCGGAACCCGATCCATATGCGCCGGGCTTGCCGAGTTCGCAGAGGAAGCGGATCAGGTCGAGCTGCTCCTGAGCCGGCAGCGGTTCGATCAGACCCGTCGGCATGAGCGACCCGCCGGGGCGCTCGCTCTTCACCTGGTCGAGGGGGACGACGATGCGGTCCTGCACGGCGTCGCGGAGGATCATCTGCCGCTCGTCCTGCGACACCTTGATGCCGCTGTACACGTCGTTGCCCTTGGTGGTGATGATGACGGAACTGTAGCCGTCCTTGATTTGCTTGTTCGGCTCGAGCATCGAGAGGATGAGGTAATCGACGGGCGAGCTGGCGCCGATCGAACCGAGATCCGGCCCGAGCTGCCCGCCGGCGCCCTGGATGGCGTGGCACTTGAAGCAGCTCGTGTCCTGACGGCGGAAGATCGCCTCGCCGCGCGCGGCGTCGCCGTAGCGCTGGACTTGGGTGACGCGCGCGGCCAGTTGCTCTGGCGTGATCGGGTTCGTGGGCGGCGCCGAGGCGCCCGCGGCGTCGCGGAAGCGCTGCGCGAGCGCGGCCTCGTTGCGACCGGTGGTTTCGACGTGGCGCAGGGC